>NZ_JBFUKN010000020.1:0-85688 GCF_056400845.1 Mycobacterium sp. P4_H6
CGCTGGCGGTGCTGATGGATGCCACGCTGGTGCGGATGGTCCTGGTACCGGCATTCATGCAGTTGATGGGCCGGTGGAACTGGTGGGCGCCCAGGCCGCTGGCCCGGTTGCATGAGCGGATCGGATTGAATCACTGACGGATTGAACCGAAGGGCGTAGCACCCCGTAATCAGGGTATGGCCACTAATCTCGCCGGAATGCCCAGTTACAGCACGATCGCCGGTGTGCACGGGGTGCTGCCCCCACACCGGTACACCCAGGACGAGATCACCGAGGCGCTGCTCGCCCTGCCCGGATACGAGGGTCTCGAAGACGCCGTTCGTGGCCTGCACAAGAGCGCCAAGGTGAACAGCAGGTATCTGGTCCGGCCGCTGGAGGAGTATGCGACCCTGACCGATTTCGGTGAGGCGAACAATTTGTTCATCGAGCACGCAACCGAACTCGGTTGCGCTGCGCTGGCGGGTGCACTCGACGAGGCCGGGCTCAAACCCGAAGATGTCGATCTGATCGTCACCACCACCGTGACCGGTGCGGTGGTGCCCTCCCTGGATGCCCGGATCGCCGGCAGGCTCGGGTTGCGCCCCGATGTGCGCCGGATCCCGATCTTCGGGCTCGGCTGTGTGGCCGGTGCGGCCGGGATCGCGCGGCTGCACGACTACCTGCGCGGTGCGCCCGACAAGGTGGCGGTGCTGGTGTCGGTGGAGTTGTGCTCGCTGACGCGCAAACATCATCCCTCGATGCCGACGCTGGTGGCCGGTGCGCTGTTCGGCGACGGCGCCTCGGCCGTGGTGGCCGTCGGCGCGGAGCGGGCCGAGCAGCTGAACCCGGTCGGACCGGATGTGCTGGACTCACGCAGCCACCTGTACCCGGATTCGCTACACGCGATGGGCTGGGACATCGGCACCAAGGGATTCGAGATCGTGCTCAGCGCCGAGGTGCCGTCCTTCGTCGGCCGTTACCTCGGCGATGATGTCACCGAATTCCTTGGCGCACATGACCTCACGGTCCCCGATATCGGCACCTGGGTCAGCCATCCGGGTGGCCCGAAGGTGATCGAGGCCATCATCGACACGCTGTCGCTACCAGCGGACGCCCTCGACCTCACCTGGCAGTCGCTCGCCGAGATCGGCAACCTGTCTTCCTCGTCGGTGCTGCACGTGCTGCGCGACACCATCCGCAAACGGCCGGCCGCGGGCACACCCGGTGTGCTGATGGCGATGGGTCCGGGCTTCTGCTCCGAACTCGTGCTGCTGCGGTGGCGCTGACACGATGAGGGCTTTCGTCGCACTGATCCTGCTGGTCGCGGTGGAGCGGGTGGCCGAACTGGTGGTGTCCAAACGCAACCTGGAATGGAGCAAGGCCAACGGGGGCCGTGAATTCGGGGCCGGGCACTACCCGGTGATGGTGGCGCTGCACACCGGACTGCTGGCCGGAGCCGTGCTGGAGGCGCGTACCCGCAGGCGCTGGATCTGGCCGGCGTTCTGGGTGGTGCTGGCCGCCCAGGCACTGCGCTGGTGGTGCATCACCACGCTCGGTAAGCAGTGGAACACCAGGGTGGTCGTGGTGCCGGGCGCGCCGCGCATCGTCGGCGGTCCGTATCGCCTTGTGCCGCATCCCAATTACGTGGCCGTGATCCTGGAGGGCGCCGCGCTGCCCCTGGTGGGTGGCGCCTGGATCACCGCCGGGGTGTTCTCGGTGGCCAACGCGCTGTTGCTGCGCACCCGGATCCGGGTCGAGGACGAAGCACTACAGAGCTTGTCGTGATCGATCTGCTGGTGGCCGGAGGCGGGCCGGCGGGGCTGGTCACCGCGGCGCACGCCGCCCGGGCCGGCCTCGAGGTCGTCGTCGTCGAGCACCGGCGCGGGCCCATCGACAAGGCCTGCGGTGAGGGTCTGATGCCGCACTCCCTGGCCCATCTGGACCGGCTCGGGGTGGGATTCGAAGGACGTCCGTACCGGAACTTCTATGGCATCCGCTACCTCGACGGCCGCCGCACCGCCGAGGCCCGTTTCGCCAACGGTCCGGGCCGCGGGGTGCGCCGCACCGTGTTGCACGACGCCCTCTCCAAGGCCGTCGCCGACGCCGGGGTGCAGGTGGTGCACGGTGAGGTCGGCGAGGTGACCCAGGACGCGACCTCGGTGAGCGCCGCGGGATTACGGGCCCGCTACCTGGCCGCCGCGGACGGTCTGCACTCACCGATCCGCCGTGCCCTGGGCCTGGCCGCGCCCGAACCGCAGCGGCGGCGCTGGGGCATCAGACGTCATGTCCAGATCGCACCCTGGTCGGACTGCGTGGAGGTGCACTGGGGCCGCGACACCGAGGCTTACATCACCCCGGTCAGCGATGACTGCGTGGGCGTCGCGATTCTCAAGTCCACCCGCGGCGGCTTCGAGGAACACCTGCGCCAGTTCCCGGCGCTGATGGACCGGCTGCACGATCGGCCGCACGGGCAGGACCGCGCCGCCGGACCGCTGCGCCAGAAGGTGCGGCACCGCACGACCGGGCGGGTGCTGCTGGTCGGTGATGCCGCCGGCTATGTGGATGCGCTGACCGGTGAAGGGATGGGGCTGGCCTTCGGCGCGGCCGAACTGCTGGTGGACTGCATCGTCACCGACCGCACCGGGGACTACGACCGGCAGTGGCGGTCGCTGACCCGGCGTTACCGGCTGCTGACCGCGGGGCTGTTGCACGCCACCGGGATTCGGCCGGTGCGCGCCGCCATCACTCCAGTGTCGGCGTCGCTTCCTGCGGTGTTCTCGGCTGTGGTGAACGCCCTCGGCGAATAGCGCCGAGCCCGGTCATCCCGTGGTAGACGACCAGTGCCGCGATGGCGCCCAGTGAGATGCCGGTGAACGTCAACGAGCCTGCCTGCCAGGTGAAGTCGGCGATCCCGATGATCAACGGGATGGCCGCGGTCATCTGGTTGACCGGCTTGGAGAAGTCCACCTGGTTGGTCAGCCAGATCCGGATGCCGAGTACCCCGACCAGACCGTAAAGCACGATGGTCGCCCCGCCCAGCACGCCCGGCGGGATGGCCGAGATGGTGGCACCGACCTTGGGGCACAACGACAAGACGATGGCGACCACGGCGGCCACCCAGTAGGCGGCCGTCGAATAGATGCGGGTCGCGGCCATCACGCCGATGTTCTCGGCGTAGGTGGTGGTGGCCGAACCGCCGCCGGCGCCGGCGAGCACGGTGGCCACACCGTCGGCGGCCAGTGCTCTGCCCATCAGTGGGTCCAGGTCGGTGCCGGTCATCTGGCCCACCGACTTCACGTGGCCGATGTTCTCGGCTACCAGCGCGATCACCGCCGGCAGGAACAGCGGCAACACGGCGAGGCTGAACGTCGGGGTCTGGAACTCTGGCAGCCCGATCCAGGCCGCGTCGGCGATCGCCGCGGTGTCCACCTCGCCGAGGGCCAGTGCCAGCAGATACCCGATCACCACCGCCAGGAAAATCGCCAGGCGGCCGATCAGGCCCTTGAAGAACGCCAGTGCCCCGACCAGCAGCACCAGGGTCACCAGGCCRACCAGCGGTCCCTGCTCGAAGTTCGTCTTCGCCGCAGGCGCCAGGTTGAACCCGATCAGTGCGACGATGGCGCCGGTGACGACCGGGGGCAGCGTCAGATCCAGCCAGCGGGTGCCGATCAGGTGCACGACCGCACCGATCAGGATGAGCAGCAGCCCGACCGCGATCAGGCCGCCCAGCGCGCTGCCGGTGCCCTGCGCGGTGACCGCGGCGGTGACCGGGGCGATGACCGCGAAGCTCGAGCCCAGATAGCTGGGCAGCCGGTTGCCGGTGATCAGCAGGAATCCGATGGTGCCCACACCGGAGAACAGCAGGGTGGTGGCGGGCGGGAAGCCGGTCAGCACCGGCACCAGGAACGTCGCCCCGAACATCGCAACCACGTGCTGGGCGCCGATCCCGAGGGTGCGCGGCCAGCTCAGTCGTTCATCGGGCGCGACGACGTCGGCATCGGGTCCCACATATTTCCAACCAAAACGTGTCACGAGTGTTGACTACACACCATGAGGGTTCCGCGCGCAGCACAAATGGTGACGGGCTGGGCGCCCGGCGCGACCGACCTTCGGCATTACCGGCGTAACTGGTTGCGAGGCGACGTACTCGCCGGGGTGACGGTGGCGGCCTATTTGATACCGCAAGTGATGGCGTACGCGACACTGGCGGGGCTGCCACCGGTGGCCGGATTGTGGGCCGCTTTGATTCCGATGATCGTTTACGCGATCCTGGGCTCGTCCAGACAACTGTCGGTCGGACCGGAGTCGACGACGGCGTTGATGACGGCGACGGCCTTGGCGCCGCTGGCGATCGGAGATCCGGCCCGCTACGCGGCGCTGGCGGCGGCGCTGGCCGTCCTGGTCGGCGTCATCTGCCTGGTGGCAGGATTGTGCAGGCTCGGATTCCTCGCGGAATTGTTGTCCCGACCGGTACTGATCGGTTACATGACCGGCGCTGCGGTCGTCATGATCGGCAGTCAGCTCGGCAAGGTGACCGGCGTCGACGTCGACGGTGACGAATTCATCACCCAGATAAGATCTTTCGCTGCCGGCATCGAGAATGTGAACTGGCCCACCCTGGCGCTCTCGGGCGGGGTGCTGGTTCTGCTGCTGGTGCTGTTCCGGGTATCTCCCCGCTTTCCCGGCGCGTTGGTGGCGGTGCTGGCGGCCAGTGCGGCGGTATGGATCCTGGACCTGGAGAGCAGTGGAATCCGGGTGATCGGTGATATCCCGGCCGGGTTCGTCACGCCGGGCCTGCCTGCGGTGTCCGTCGGTGAGTTGGTCACGCTGTGGCTACCGGCACTGGGTATTGCGGTGGTCGCCTTCTCGGACAACGTGTTGACGGCCCGCACCTTCGGATCTCGTAAGGGCGAGACCGTGGATGCCAACGCCGAGCTGCGTGCACTGGGCGTGTGCAATATGGCAACCGGTGTCACCCAGGGGTTTCCGGTGAGTTCGAGTGGTAGCAGGACCGCTCTGGGTGACGCCGTCGGTAGTCGTACCCAGCTCTACTCCCTGGTGATGCTGGCGACCGTGGTGGCGGTGATGGTGGTCGGTGGTGATCTGCTGGCGGGGTTCCCCACCGCCGCGCTCGGTGCGTTGGTGGTGTACGCCGCACTGCGACTGATCGATATCGGCGAGTTCCGGCGGTTGGCGCGGTTCCGTCGCAGCGAGCTGATTCTGGCCATTGCGACCACGGTCGCCGTGCTCGGAATCGGCATGCTCTACGGGGTGTTGGTCGCCATCGGGTTGTCCGTGCTGGACATGTTGCGCCGTATCGCGCGTCCACACGATGGCGTGCTCGGGTACGTGCCGGGTCTGCCCGGCATGCACGATATCGACGACTATCCGGATGCTGTCCCGGTGCCCGGTCTGGTGGTGTACCGCTACGACGCGCCGCTGTTCTTCGTCAACGCCGAGGATTTCCGGCAGCGTGCGATGGCCGCGGTCGCACAGGCCGATCATCCTGTGGAGTGGTTCGTCTACAACGCGGAGGCCAACGTCGACCCCGATCTGACCGCCGTCGACGCGCTGGAACAACTTCGGACGGATCTCACTGCGCGCGGAATCGTTTTCGCGATGGCACGCGTCAAACAGGATCTGCTCGACGATCTGGTGGCGTCGGGATTCTATGAGAAGGTCGGTGCGAATCGGATATACCCGACGCTGCCTACAGCGGTGCAGGCGTTCCGGGACCGCGGAGGCCGTTCAGTCGGGCCATGCCGTTGACCGGTCCGTGGCCCCGGCCGATCGGGTAGGCCGCCTGGATGCACTCGGTGACCCAGACTTTGGCGAAGTTCACGGCGGCCGGAACCGTGTAGCCGTGCGCCAGTGCGGCGGCGATCGCCGCCGCGAGGGTGTCGCCGGCACCGTGGTCGTGCCGGGTGTCGACGCGTGCCGCGGCGAACTGGACGAAGTCCGAGCCGTCGAACAACAGATCGGAGCTGACCGGCGAGTTGCGCAGGTGACCGCCCTTGACCAGTGCCCACTGCGGTCCCAGCGCGTGTAGGGCCCGGGCGGCGTCGCGTTGACTCTGTTCGTCGACGACGTCGATGCCGACGAGCAGGCGCACCTCGTCGAGGTTGGGTGTGACCAGCGTGGCCAGCGGAATGAGGTCATCGCGCATCGCGTCGAGCGCGCTGGGGTGGAGCAGTGGTTCACCGACATTGGAGGCACACACCGGGTCGACCACCAGCGGGACGGCGCCGGCAAGCCGTTCGGCGCGCCAGGTCGCCACGATGGTCTCGATGATCGCCGTGGAGGCCAGCATGCCGGTCTTGGCCGCCTCGATGCCGATGTCGGAGGCGACGGCGCTGATCTGCCCGGCCACCACATCGACAGGGATTTCGTGGAAACCCTTGACGCCCAGTGAGTTCTGTACCGTCACGGCTGTCACCGCGGCGCATCCGTGCACGCCGAGCATGGCGAAGGCGCGCATATCGGCCTGCAGGCCTGCGCTGCCACCGGAGTCGGATCCGGCGATCGTCAGGATCCGCCGCGGCGTCTGTCCCGGTGCGGGCAGCGGGAGATCGGCCATGGCAGGGACCTGGTTCAGCGGTTGCGTGCGGCGTTGGCGCCCAGATATGCGAGGTAGCCCAGTCCGCCGATCGCCGCCAGCTTGCGCGTCTTGGGGACGAGCACGGCCACGCCGAGTGCGGTCTCGATGGTGCCGTTGATCTTGATATACCGGGCGGTGTCGTTCGGGAAGGCAGGCTTGGTGAACGACTCGAATACCTGCGGGGCGACGAAATGCCCCAGGCCCGCGCCGACCAGCGACAGGCCGGCCAGCGTGATGCCCTTCGAACTCTTCTTCTCGCTCAAGGAAATACCTCTCAGTTGAGGATGTAATCGCTCAGGGGGAACTCGGAGGCTTCCCTGATCGCGGTTTCGGTGGTGGTCGGGCGCAGCAGCGTCGGTTCCCCGGCGGGGTTGTAGTAGTAGGACCGTGCGGTGGCGCAGTTGCCCTGGGTGAACAGCGAGTCGCCGAGCAGTTCGGTCATCCGGTCCAGGTAGCGGGTGTTGGCCTCCTCGGAGACCTCGAAGGTGGTGGCACCGCGACGTTGCACCTCGTCGAACAGCCGGTCCATCAGCCGCATCTGATACTCCATGGTGTTGAAGAAGTTCAGGCCCAGGAAGGCGTACGGGCTGGCCAGGCTCAGGTAGTTCGGGAAGTAAGGCATCGACACACCCTGGTAGGCCTGGAACCGCGTGTCACGCCACCACTTTCCGAGGTTGCGTCCGTCGCGTCCGATCACCTCGATGGCGGGGAAGTTGGCCTCCCACAGATCGAAACCGGTGGCCAGCACYAGGGTGTCGATCTCGACCTTGGTGCCGTCCTTGCCGACGATGCCGTCGGACTGTACGTGGTCGATACCGGCATCCTGCAGATGGACGTTGTCGCGGGTGAATGCCCGGTAGTAGCCGTTGCTGAATGTGGGCCGCTTACAGCCGAAGTCGTAATCCGGGGTCAGCCTGCGCCGTAGGTCCTTGTCGCGGATCGTGATGAACCGGTGCAGCTTGGACAGATCGGCGGCCGAGATGTTGCCGCGACCGCGAAACGTCTTGAAGTGGACCACGCCGATCGACACCATGACCTCGTAGACCGAGTCGGTGAACCAGCGCAGCACCCGCTGAGTGGCGGGGATACGGGCGAACACCTTCTTGGCCAGCGGGCCGAAGCGCAGGTCGATCTTGGGCACCACCCAGATCGGGGTGCGCTGGTACACGGTGAGATCTGCGGCCGACTTGGCCAGTTCGGGGATGAGCTGCACCGCGGTGGCGCCGGTGCCGATGACGGCGATCCGTTTTCCGGTGGGGTCGTAATCGTCCTGCCACTCGGTGGTGTGGATGACGCGCCCGTCGAAGTTCTCGATGCCGGGGATGTCGGGGATCTTCGGCTGGGACAGGAAGCCGGTCGCGGTGATCAGGTACTGGGTGCTCAGCACCTCACCGTCGGCGAGGCTCACCTGCCACCGGTTGGTCTCCTCGTCCCAGCGTGCCCCGTCGACGACGGTGCTGAACCGGATGTGGCGGCGCACGTCGTACTTGTCGGCCACATCGTCGGCGTACTGCTTGATCTCGTCGCCGGTGGAGAACAACCGCGACCAGTTCGGGTTCGGCTCGAAGAAGTAGGAGTAGGTGGTGGTGGGGACATCGACGGCAAGCCCGGGATAGTGGTTCACGTACCAGGTGCCGCCGAGGTCGTCCTCGCGGTCCAGGATCACGAAGTTCTCGATCCCCGACCGTTTGAGCTGGATGGCAGCGCCGATGCCGGCGAATCCAGCGCCCACGATGACGGCGTCAAACATGGGTGAAACGGTACCTCAGGTATCGGGCTACTCCTGAAGCGAACCGGTGCGCGGCACCTCGGTGGTGGCGATGCAGGTCACCGCGCGATCGCCGCGCTTCCACGAGTCCGCCGTCGGGTACAGCACGAACATTCCCACCTCGGGGTCCGCCATCGCCGACGGTGAGAACTCCTCCAGCGCGGGCTGGCATTTGTCCTGGTAATCGACGATCGCGGTCTCGCCCGGGAACTCGCTGCCCGGGACGGTGACAACGTGGTAGACCTCGCCCTTGTGCGGATCGGTGCACGCCACGGTCTTCACCGAGGCCACCAGGCTGGCGTCGGACGGGATCTCCGACAGGCAGTCGCCGAGACCGACATCGGCGGCGTTGACAGAGTTCGGGTCGAAGATCTCGTCCTTGTTGGCCACGATCACCGCCACCACCGCGATACCGACCACCACCCACACCGCGGACAACACCAGGCCGGCGATCGCCATCCCGCGCCCGCCCTGGCCCTGCTTGGCCTTGTTGAGCCCGACGAACCCGCAGACCACGCTGACCAGGACGCCACCGAGGACACCGAAGATCAGCGAGACGACGGCCCACCAGTTGGTACCCGGGGGCCGCGGCGGGGGATAGGCCTGCCCGTACGGGTCGGAATAGGGGATGGGAGGTGGCGGCGGGTACGACCCGGCCGGTGGGGGTGGATAGTTCCCGGGCGGAGGCGGCGGGAAGCTCCCGGGCGGCGGCCCGTACCCAGGCGGTGGCGGCAGGCTCATGCAAGAAAGATAGCCGCGGCGGTCACCGCGAGCAGGGGGACGTCCAAAGTCTTGGACCCCAGATCATGTCGCGCCCCGGTGACCTCGACGATCTCTGTCGGCCCGGTCACCAGCGCGGCCGCCGTGCGGATCTCGTCGATGGTGCCGAACGGGTCGGCGGTGCCGTGGGTGAACACCGTCGGCGCGGTGATGCCGGGCAGGTGTTCGGTGCGTGCGCGTTCGGGCTTGCCGGGCGGGTGCAAGGGATAGGAGAACAGTGTCAGCACATCGGGTGCTGACGTGTCGGCCGCCACCATGGAGGTCATCCGCCCGCCGTAGGAGTGCCCGCCGGCGACCACCGGCCCGTGCCCGAGCCCGCGTGCCCAGTCGATCGCCTCGACGATGCCCTCCTGATCGGATGTCGCGGAGTTCGACGGCGGCCCCTTCGGCCGGCGGCGCCGGTAGGGCAAGTTGTAGCGGACGGCGAGATAGCCGTGGCGCGCCCATTCGTCGCAGATCCGGACCAGCATCGGGGAATCACGGTTGCCGCCCGCGCCATGGGTCAGCACGACGGTGCCCTTGGGTTTCCCGTCCGGTTCGTGTGCGACACCGGCCAGGTCGTCGAGCGTCACTGCAGAAGCCTGAACAGCGCGTTGACCGGTCCGTGTCCGTGACCCAGCGGGTATGCGGCGCGCAGACATTCGGTCACCCAGCGCTTCCCGAAGGCCACCGCCTCGGGGACGGTGTACCCGTGCGCCAGCGCGGTCGCGGTGGCGGCGGCCAGGGTGTCGCCGGCGCCGTGGTCATGGCCGGTGTCGATGCGCGGTCCGTCGAACTCGTGGAACTCGGTGCCGTCGAACAGCAGGTCGGGGCTGGCACCCGAGGAGCGTAGGTGCCCACCCTTGACCAGCACCCACTGGGCGCCGAGCGCGTGCAGCGCCCGGGCCGCTTCCTTCTGGCTGGCCGCGTCGACGACGTCGACATCCACGAGCAGTCGCACCTCGTCGAGGTTCGGGGTGACCAGGGTGGCGAGCGGAAACAGTTCGGTGCGAATGGAGTTCAGCGCCGACGGATGCAGCAGCGGGTCCCCGTGCATGGAGGCACACACCGGATCCACCACCAGTGGCACCCCGGTGTCCAGACCGCGCCAGGTCTCGGCGATCGTGGCGATGATCTCGGCGGAGGCCAGCATGCCGGTCTTGGCGGCCTGGATGCCGATATCGTCGACGACGGCGGTGATCTGGCCGGCGACCACGTCGAGCGGTATCTCGTGAAACCCCTTGACACCCACCGAGTTCTGCACCGTGACGGCGGTGACGGCCACACACCCGTGCACGCCCAGCATGGCGAACGTGCGCATATCGGCCTGGATGCCCGCGCCGCCGCCGGAATCGGAGCCGGCGATGGTCATCACCCGGGTCGGGGTCTGCCCCGGTAAGGGCAGCGGTAGGAACTCGGTCATGAGGTCAAGGGTAGATACACCCGGTTGCCGTGTTCCGCGAACTCCAGTGATTTCTCCGCCATGGCGTCCCGGATGTCCTGCGTGATGCGCATCGAGCAGAACTTCGGGCCGCACATCGAGCAGAAATGCGCGGTCTTGGCCGGCTCGGCGGGCAGCGTCTCGTCGTGGTACTCGCGGGCGGTGTCCGGGTCGAGGGACAGGGCGAACTGATCGTGCCAGCGGAACTCGAAGCGGGCCAGCGACAGTGCGTCGTCGCGCAGTTGTGCCCGGGGATGCCCCTTGGCCAGATCGGCGGCATGCGCGGCGATCCGGTAGGCGATCACCCCGTCCTTGACGTCCTTGCGGTTGGGCAGGCCGAGGTGCTCCTTGGGGGTGACATAGCAGAGCATCGCGGTGCCGGCCTGGGCGATGATCGCCGCGCCGATCGCGCTGGTGATGTGGTCATAGGCAGGTGCGATGTCGGTGGCCAACGGGCCGAGGGTGTAGAACGGCGCCTCCTCGCACCACTCCTCTTCCAGCCGTACGTTCTCCACGATCTTGTGCATCGGGACGTGTCCGGGGCCTTCGATCATCACCTGCACGCCATGAGATTTGGCGATCTTGGTGAGTTCGCCGAGGGTACGCAGTTCGGCGAACTGCGCCTCGTCGTTGGCGTCGGCGATCGATCCCGGGCGCAGGCCGTCGCCGAGTGAGAACGTCACGTCGTAGCGGGCGAGTATCTCGCAGAGTTCCTCGAAGTTCTCGTACAGGAACGATTCCCGGTGATGGGCGAGCATCCAGGCCGCCATGATGGAACCGCCGCGTGACACGATCCCGGTGATCCGCTTGACGGTCAGCGGGATATAGCGAAGCAACACCCCGGCGTGCACCGTCATGTAGTCAACGCCCTGCTCACACTGCTCGATCACGGTGTCGCGGTAGGACTCCCACGTCATCTTGGTGGGATCGCCGTTGACCTTCTCCAGCGCCTGGTACATCGGCACGGTGCCGACCGGCACGGGGGAGTTGCGCAGGATCCACTCCCTGGTGAGGTGGATGTCCTTGCCGGTGGACAGGTCCATGATCGTGTCCGCACCCCACCGGGTCGCCCAGACCATCTTGTCGACTTCTTCGGCGATCGAGCTCGTCACGGCCGAATTGCCGATATTGGCATTGACTTTCACCCCGAATGCCTTGCCGATGATCATCGGTTCGCTCTCGGGATGGTGGTGGTTGGCCGGGATGACAGCCCTGCCGATGGCCACCTCGTCGCGCACCAACTCGGGGGAGACCCCTTCGCGTTCGGCGATGAACGCCATCTCGGCGGTGATCTCGCCGTTCCGTGCGCGCTGCAGCTGGGTGCCGCGGTCGGAGACGATGCCGGCCCGCGGTGGCAGGCCCTTCTCCAGATCGATGGTGGCGGTGTCATCGGTGTACGGGCCGGACGTGTCGTAGAGGTCGAAATGGTCGCCGGTGCTCAGATGCACGCGCCGGCACGGCACACCCGTCGGCGAATAGAACTTGGAACTGCCCGCGATGGGACCAACGGAAACACTCATCAACACATCTCCCTACGCCGGCATTACCCGGTCAGGTTCGTACGGTCGACGGCCCTAGCCGTCCTCTCAGCGCGCTGGTGCGCGCTCCCGTGTGGACGGGTCCAACGTAGCGCATCCCGTCCGGATTGCCGAGAGATCGTTTGTATAGCTAATATATGTTTTTGCCGATTCGTAGATCGAGATCTGATGACAACTGAGCTTGAACGCAACCGCGCCCGGCTGGATCACGACCATCCCTTCTACAAGTGGATAGTGCTGTCCAACACCACGTTGGGCATCCTGCTGGCCGCCATCAACGCCTCCATCGTGCTCATCTCGCTGCCCGCGATCTTCCGGGGTATCGGGTTGAACCCGTTGGCGCCGGGCAATGTCAGCTATCTGCTCTGGATGATCATGGGCTACCTGGTGGTGACGGCCGTCCTGGTCGTCCCGTTCGGCCGGCTCGGGGACATGTTCGGCCGGGTGCGGATCTACAACCTGGGTTTCGTGGTCTTCACCGTGGCGGCCGTCGCGCTGTCCTTCGACCCGTTCCACCTCGGCGGCGGCGCGGTCTGGCTGATCGCCTGGCGCGTCATCCAGGGCATCGGTGGCGCCATGCTGATGGCCTCGTCGTCGGCGATCCTCACCGACGCGTTCCCCGCCAATCAGCGCGGGATGGCGCTCGGGGTGAACATGGTGGCCGCGGTGGCCGGGTCGTTCCTGGGCCTGCTGATCGGCGGCGTGCTCTCCGAGTGGCACTGGCAGGCCATCTTCTGGGTCGGGGTGCCGATCGGTGTGCTGGGCACCATCTGGAGCGTGCGGTCGCTGCGCGAACTCGGGGTGCGTACCCCGGGACGGCTGGACTGGGCGGGCACGCTGACCTTCGGCATCGGGCTGACGGTGCTGCTCGTAGGTATCACCTATGGCATCCAGCCCTACGGCGACGCCACCACCGGGTGGACCAACCCGTGGGTGCTCGGATCGATCATCGCCGGGGTGGGGATCCTGGTGGCTTTCTGCTTCATCGAATTGCGGGTCGATCAGCCGATGGTGGACATCCGGCTGTTTCGTTCTGCCGCATTCGGAATGGGCAACCTGGCCGGACTGATGTCCTCGGTGGGGCGCGGTGGTCTGCAATTCATGCTGATCATCTGGCTGCAGGGGATCTGGCTTCCGTTGCACGGGTACAGCTTCGAATCGACCCCGCTGTGGGCGGGCATCTATCTGCTGCCCGTGACCGTCGGGTTCCTGGTGGCCGCGCCGGTGGCGGGCACGCTGGCAGACCGGTTCGGCGCGCGTCCGCTGACGGTCGGCGGGATGCTGCTGATGGCGGCGTCCTTCGTTGCGCTGCTGATGATTCCGGTGAACTTCGACTACTGGGTTTTCGCGCTGCTGGTTTTCCTGAACGGACTGGGCGGCGGTATCTTCACCGCGCCCAATACGGCGGCCATCATGTCCAGCGTGCCCGCCGCCCAGCGCGGTGCCGCCTCGGGCGTGCGGGCCACCTTCTTCAATGCGGGGTCGTCGCTGTCGATCGGCATCTTCTTCTCACTGATGATCGTCGGGCTGGCCAACTCACTGCCATCGGCGTTGAGCAGCGGTCTTCAGGCGCAAGGTGTTTCGGCCTCCGTCGCGCACGAGGTGGCCAACACGCCGCCGGTGGGCAGTCTGTTCGCGGCGTTCCTGGGCTACAACCCGATCGGCGAACTGCTCGCGCCCTCGGGTGCGCTGGACGCGCCGGGGGTCAATGCCGAGGTGCTGACCGGCAAGACGTTCTTCCCCGAGCTGATCACCGAGCCGTTCCATTCCGGGTTGACGGTGGTGTTCCTGGCCGCCGCGGTGATGATGCTCATCGGCGCGGTGGCGTCCATGTTCAGCGCGGGTCGCTACGGAGCGGACAGCCAGAACGGTGACGGTTCGTAACCCGAATAGTGCGTAATCCGAGTAGGTGACTACTCGGGTTCGAGGCGCGCCGACTGGCTACCCTTCCCTCAGTTCCTCGTGAAGGGAGGGTCATGAAGCATCGATCAGCACGACGGGCACCAGTTGCATTGGCCGCCTTGGGTGTTGTGCTCCTCGTYGGAGTGCCCGGTGTGCCACTTGCATCGGCGGAACCGCTTGTCTGTGAGCCACAGAAGGGCGGCGGTGGAAAGATCTGTACTGACGGCGAATCGACGTACACGATCCACGAGTTCTGCGGTGCGGATGGGTGCGACGAGACCCAGCCGGAGATCGCCCCCGGCGGTTAGTGGAACTCGCGCTGCCAACTGTGGACGCCTGGAAAGTGAGCCGTTCCAGCAATCCGTCTAGCGCACCTCATCGACGGGGACGGCTGGATCGGACGGGGTCGACGCCCCGGTGCGGTCGCTGGCAGATCTTGCCAACACTTTGCTATCGCGACCATTTCTCGTCGACTGTGCAATGCGGAGAGTCCAGCTGTTCGGCTCGCGAAAACCGCTGTTCAGGGCTTATCGACAGGCGAACTGATGTTTCCGGAGGCAAATCTCGACCTGGCTAATTTTGGGGGTATTCAAGATCACTGTTCTTGCGTATGCAAGTACGCGATCTTGATCGATTCTGGATCCTGCGACGAAGCGGCATGTACCTGCGAAAACGTAGGTGACTAATGGCTCGGCAACTTGTACAGTCAAGGCGACAACTCGACGCAATCCTGGGGGGATAGCAAAATGAACAAGATCATTGTGGGGGCACTGGGAGCGGCGTTTGCCGCGGCCACCATTGGGGTAGCTGCACCGGCTCAGGCCGATGATGCATTCCCCAGCCCGTTCGACCTCTATGGCCAGGAGATCATCAAACTGCCCTTCTTCGGCAGCATCCGCTTCATCGATGGTCCAGACCGCGGTCCCGGCTTCCAGGGCGTCAAGGGTCCTCGTGGGGCGAACACGTCCGGGCCGAAGTCACACGGAAACCCTTCAGCTCCCTGACACCCACTGACCAATGAGCCCCGCGCCCCGTCCGAGGTGCGGGGTTCATCGRCATCCGCAGCGCTGTGGTGTCCGCGCCTACACTCGGCTCCGTGACGACCATTCAGCGCAGGGCCTTCAACGACGCGATCACCCGGTTCTGGAGTTTCGCCGCCCCGGCCTACGACACGGGGTGTCTGCAGCGCTTTGTGTACAAGCCTGCCCAGGACGAAGTCATCGAGCAGCTCCGCAGCCACGGTTCCCGGCAGATCGCCGACGTGGCGTGCGGCACCGGCATCCTGGCCGCGCGCATCCAGCGCGACCTGCGCCCCGACGAGGTCTACGGCCTCGACATGTCCGACGGCATGCTCGCCCAGGCCCGTCAGCGCTCGGACCGGGTGCGCTGGATGTCCGCACCGGCCGAGCAGCTGCCCTTCGAGGACGGCTTCCTGGACGCGGTGGTGACCACCTCGGCCTTCCACTTCTTCGATCAGCCGGCCGCACTCAAGGAATTCCACCGGGTGCTGACGCCGGGCGGCATCGTCGCCGTCACCACCATGAGCCCGCGTCAGGCGTTCCCGCCGTTGCACGCCCTTTCGGCCGGCCTCGGCGCTCCCGCCCACGCACCGACCCCGGATGCGATGCGGGAGCTGTTCGAAGCGGCCGGCTTCCGGGTCGAGGAACAGCATCGGGTGCAGCGGCCGGTGTGGACGCCGATCTCCGACCTGATCACCGTCGGCGTCAAGCCTTCTTGATCCACTTCTCGCCGGCCTTGGCGGCGCGGTGCAGGGCGCCGTACTCGCCGAGGTAGGCCGCGACCGCCCCGACCACCGGGAGCATGCCGATATAGCGGAAGATCTGCCGCGGGTGCGGCCGCTTGCCGAGTTCGTCGCCGACGGAATTGAGAATGCCGGCGAGGTGCCACAGCTTCTGCACCATGTTGTCCGGCCACGGCTCGTCGATGTCCGGCAGCGGCGGGTCGGGGATCTCGCGCCCGCACAGCACCGAGGCCAGCATCCGCACCTGGTCCTTGCGGTCGGTCAGCTCGTACTCGCGTGCCACCGCGCACAGGATGAGCGTCTGGCCGGCGAAGCCCAGCAGATCCTGGATAGGCAGCCGGCTGGCCAGCGCCCCGAGGGCACCGGGCCAGGCCACCGCGACGGTGTCCAACAGGCCGACCCGCCAGATCCACCAGCTGACCCGTTCGGAGCGGCTCTTGGCGTCCCACGCCTCGGTGCCGGGCACCTCGAGGAACTCGAGATGCTGTCGGACGCCGAGCGGATCGAACTCCGCGAGCACGTCCAGGATCAGCCCGGACAGCGCTGCGGCCCGCCCGAGCGCGTCGGCGACATCATTGTCCGACAGTTCGACCTTAGGCAGCAGATCCATCAGGACACCTCGATCAGGACGGGGGCATGATCGCTGGGCGACTTGCCTTTTCGTTCCTCGCGGACGATCTCGGCGTGTGTCACCCGCTCGCCCAGCGCAGCGGATCCGAGGATGAAGTCGATGCGCATGCCCTGTTTCTTCGGGAACCGCAACTGGGTGTAGTCCCAGTAGGTGTAGACGCCGGGCCCCGGCGTGAAAGGCCTTACCACGTCGGTGAATCCGGCGTCGACCATGGCCTGGAAGGCTGCCCGCTCCGGCGCCGAGACGTGGGTGGACCCTTCGAAGGCCGTGGGATCCCAGACGTCCTCGTCGGTGGGGGCGATGTTCCAGTCACCGGTCAGCGCGACCGGCAGAGACGGGTCGTCGGCGATCCACTTCGACGCGCTGTCGCGCAGGGCGGCAAGCCATTCCAGCTTGTACGGGTAGTGCGGGTCGGCCAGGGTGCGGCCGTTGGGAACGTACAGGCTCCAGACCCGTACCCCGCCGCAGGTCGCGCCGATGGCCCGGGCCTCGGCCAGCGCCTGCCATTGAGGCTGGCCGTCAAAGCCGATCTCGACGTTGTCCAGCCCGACCCGGGAGGCGATGGCCACCCCGTTCCACTGGTTGAGCCCCACATGCGCGATCTCGTAGCCCAGCGCCGCGAACRGCAGCGCCGGGAACTGGGCATCGGTGCACTTGGTCTCCTGCATGGTCAGCACGTCGACATCGGCACGGGACAACCAGTCGGTCACCCGGTCCACCCGGGTGCGAATGGAGTTGACGTTCCAGGTGGCCAGGCGCATGCCCCCAACCTTAGGACAGGCGCCGGAACCCCATGTCATCGCCGATCACCGTGGTCGGTCCGATCGGCACCTGCTTGGGGTCCGCGCCACCCGTCTCGACGAACGTCAGCTTGTCCGTCCAGGCCTTGCGGATGAGATCTTCGAATGCCATCACGGTGAGTTGCTCACCGGGGCAGCGCCGGTAGCCGAACCCGAACGGGGCGAAACCTGCGTAGTCGCACACCGGCGCCGGGCGGTCTTCGGCCACCCCGAACACCGTGCCGAACGCGCTGTTGTGCAGAGCGGCCTTGCGTCCGTCCTTGACCTCGAAGGTCTTCGCCGGATCGAAGGGGCAGTTCGCCAACCCCATCTGCCGGATACGGGCTTCGTCGATCTGGGCGCTGGTCGGCGCATCCCGGTAGCGCGCCGGGTCGAAATCGTCGGGGTTGGTCCACTGCACCGGATCGTGGCTGGTCGAGGTGTGCGGATTGATGATGAAACTGTGCCGCTCGATGACCGGCTCACTGGTCTCGGCCAGCGCGGAAATGCTGCCGCCGTTGGGCGATATGGTGCGGAAGAGTTCCATCACGAAGCGTTCCAGCGGCGGGAACGCGGTGCCGTCGGGACGGTCGAACGGGCCCGACATCGTCGCGGTGTAGGAGTCCTTGACCTGCTGATCGGTACTCAGTCTGGTCATCACGTTGTACAGGGAGTTGCCCCACTGGCTGAACGCGACGAAGTTGTGGAAGCACTCGAACACCACATCCTTGTGATTGAAGTGCTCACTGCCCTCACCGTTCTTGATCCAGTACCAGCCGAACGTCTTCTGCGGTTCGGGTGTCTTGCCGGAGCTGATATCGGCGAGCCGGTCGTCGATCCACGATTTCAGGAAGTCGAGGTGGCGCCGTACCGTCATGTAGTTGTCGTAGACGATCTGCTCTGTCGGATCACGATATGCCAGAACGGTATTGAAGCTCGCCCCGATCTCGCGGACCTGCTGCGGGATATCGGCTCCCCGCACACCCAGGTGCAGGTCCCAGTAGAGATCCCAGAAGGTGTCCAGGTAGATCGACATCAGTGGCTTGTCGGCGTTGGCGGGGCTGAACAGGTCATCCCAGTAGCGGACAATCTTGTCGCGGTACATCCCGGCGTACAGGTCCGGAGTGACCGCCGACATGTAGATCCGCTTACGCAGGTTGTCGGGACCGCGCTTTTCCAGCCCTTGCAGGAACACCGTGACGCCCTGCTCGGGGTCGGGTTTCCAGGTCTTGGACAGTAGGCCCCACAGATCGAACGGGAGGGCGTTCTCCTTGGTGAGGGCCACGTCGATCATCGGCAGCACCGGGCGTTGACCCTCCAGCACCCGGTTCATGAAGTGCGGGACGATGGCGTTGTCGACGTACTCCTGGTCGTAACGCTCCATGAACTGGTTGCGCAGGTCGGCGATCTGGCCGGGCAGGTCGCTGTATGGCGCGGTCGCCGTGTCGGCTGATGAACAAGCGACCGAGAGCGTGGCGACTGCGCCCGCACCGCCCGCCAGGAAGGTACGTCTGCGCATGGTGGATAACCTTTCGCCGGATGTCCTCCGACAAAATTAGCACTGACGTCACTTTTTAGACGGGTTCGGGCACTTTCAGTTCCTTGCGCAGCGCGGTGAAATCGCTGATCGTCTTGGTGGCGACCGACGCGACGGGACGGGCATTGCGGCCGGTCGCCTCGGTCTTGGACACCATGACCACCCCGTCGATATAGGGCTGGATGGTGGTGGCGTTCTGCACGGTTGCGACGATGACGAGCTGGAACCCGAACTTGCGGAATGCCTGCAGGGCCTGCTGGGCGAACTGCGGATCGGATTTGGAGAACGCCTCGTCCAGCATGAGCTGCGCGAAAACCGGTTTGTTGTCTCCACTTTCGGGATTGGCCAGGTTGAAGCTCAGCGCGCCCGCGAGGCAGAACGCCATCAGCTTCTCCTGCTCACCGCCGGAGTTGTCGCCGGCGTTGCTGTGCGTCCGGATCAGTTCCTCGCTGCGCACATCCCACTCCGCGCAGTCGAAGGTGAAGCGGTTGCGCACGTCGAGAGCGTCGCGGGTCCAGGCGCGATCCTCGGGAGTGTTGCCGGCCAACCGATTACGCAGGCGCAGGATATCGGCGTACTGATCCAGGATCGCCTTCTTGTCGCCGAGGCCGACCTCGGCGATACGGCGCGAGATGGACTTGACGATATCGGTGAGCTCTGCGACGGCGACCAGGCTGCGCGGAGTGGCGCGCAGCGTCAGTCGGGTGCCGCGGTTGAACTCCACCGAGCCCAATCCGGTGTTGACCCTGTCGATCTGGTCGCTGATGCGTCGGGTCTCCTGCTCGGCCACCCGGTGCAGGGTCAGGATCGCATCGGGGGCCTGCTCGGTGATCAGCCGCATCATCCGGTCGTAGGCGTCCGGCAGCTCGCGTTCATCGATGTGGCGGCAGACGGCGACGTAATCGTGGACCCGCTCGTCGAAATCCTCGGAGTCATTGGGAATGGCATCGGGAAATGACGTGTCGAAGGTGGTGATGATGCGGGCCAGTTCCTCATGGGAACGTCTGCGGCTTTCGGTGAGCTGATCACGCTCGCGGCGGATCGCGGCCAGCAGCGCCTCGCGGTGCGGTTCCGGGTTCAGCAGCTCCAGCGCGACGGGGACCTCGGCGGAGTAGCGGCGCAGCAGCTCGGTGGCGGCATCCGAGATCGCCGCCGGGGCCAGCCGGTCCTGCAGATCCATCAGCCGGGTACGGCGTCCGTCGAGGTCGTCACGCCGGGTCTGGATGGCGCCACGGCGCGTCATCAAGGTCTGGATGTCGATCCAGCACTCGTCGGCGCGGGCGCTGAGCGCCTCCACATCGGGGTTGTCGGCCATCAGCAGGTCGTACTGCTCGCGCAGCCGGTCGGCGTGCCCGTCGGCGGTCTCGGTGTCGATCTGGCTCCACTGCGGGAACTGCTCGCAGATCGCCTTGCAGGCCGCGGCGCGGTCCCGCCACTGCTGGCGACCGGCGGCGATATCGTCGGCGGCCTGGCGCGCCTGCTCGAAAGCCTGCTCGGCTTCTGCCAATTCGGCGGTCAGCGCGTCCAGCTTGGCGGTGATGTCGCCCTGGTAGATGTACTCCGACGGTTTGAGTGCGCGGCGGTCGTCCTTGATCGCCAGCCGGTCGGAGTCCTTGTACAGCCCGGCATCGGTGACCGCCCGGCGGAACCGAGCGAACAGATCCGGGGTGTCCACGCAGATGTGGTCGCCGGCGGCGCTCAGGATATCGAGTGCCTCTGCCGCGCAGGGATGGTCCGGGTTGACGACGAACAGCTTGCCCGCCAACGTGTTCGGCTCGGGCTCACGATCGGGGGCATTGATCCGTACATGGTGCAGCGCGAGCCGGCCACGCATATTGGTCTCGTTGACGAAGCGCAGCACCTTGGCGTAGTGCTCATCGGGGACCAGTAGCCGCAGCCCGACCGAACGCAGCACCTTCTCGACCGCGGCACGCCACCGGTTCTCCTCGGGGCGCAGGTCCATCAGCTCGGCGACATAGGGCAGCGCCGACGGATCGACACCCACTGCGGCGCAGATGTGTTCGCGCATGGTGACCGCGAACTCGGGCAGCGCGGACCCCACGTGTTCGACGCGTTTGAGTTCCTTTGCCGCGTGGTCGCGCGTCATCCGCGCCGCCTTCTGGGCGTACTCGGCATCGGTGGAGGCTTCCCGGCCGCGTTCCAGCTTCACCGCAAGGCCGGCGGCCTGCTTGCTGAGATCCTCACGCAGATTCCAGAACTCGTCCGCGCTCTCGGGCACCGGCACGCCCTGCGCGGAGACCATCTCCTCGTAGGCCGCGTAGCGCCGGGTGATCTCCTCGGCCTGGGCCTCGGCGGCGGCCACCTGCGATTGCAGCGGGCCGACATTGGTGCTCGCGCCGCTGATCTGGGCGTTGAGCGAATCACCTTCGGCCTTGGCCAGATTGAGCTGCCTGGTCAGGTCGGCGTATTCGTTCTCCAGCTGATCGATGGTGCCGTCCAGGTTCTCGACCTGGGCCGGGCACTGCTGCAGACGCACATGATCGGTGTAGGCCCGCACCATCTGGGTATCGACGAGATCGATGATGCCGAGGTCCGAGGACTCCGAGGCGTAGCGGACCTGGATGGTCTCGATATCGCCGAGGATCTTGCGTTTACGCTGGGCCACGGCCAGCAGCTCGCGGGCCTCCACCAGCGGGTCGATCTGCTTGAGGGCCTCGGGCAGCCGGGCCAGGCTGTCGGGTTCATCGAGCATGAAATCGCGGACGAACTGCTCAAGGCCGCCGACGCTCTTGAGCGACTTGGCCTTTCCGAGCAGCTGCTGGGCGGCCTCGGAGGCGCGGATCCCGATGGAGGCGTACAGCTGGGCCAGATACTGGGATTCCACCTTGGTGGAGAACCGCCAGCTGTCCTTGAAGACCGCGCTGTCGAAACGGCCGGCCGCCCAACGGTTGCAGACCTCTTCGATGTCCAGGTCGCCGTCACCGAGGACGAACCTGCTCGACGAGTCCGAACGCGACTCGCCGGTGAGCCATTTCAGCACCAACCCGGTGATGGAGCGGCCGGTGTTGCTGGTGTAGGTCACGGCGACCGCCGACCAGGTGGTGCCCTCGCCGCGCAGATAGATGACCTGGCTGACCCCGTTGTCACTGCGCTGGCCCCAGGCGCCGCGCACGTATTTGTCGACGGTGCGTCGCCCGGCGCTGGAACCGGCGGCGGTGTTGTCGCCCGAGGCGTTGAAGTTGCGCCGGTTGAACGGCAGGAATCCGAGCGAGATGGCATCCAGCAGTGAGGATTTTCCACTGCCGGACCCGCCGGCGATCAGTGAGCCGCCGGCGCTGATGGGCACCGAATGGTAGCCGTCGAAGACACCCCAGTTGATGACCTGCAGCCGGGACAGGTGGAACTGCTCACTCATTCCGAACCGCCCTTCAGCAGCTGCTCGAACTGCTGCTGCAGTTCGGTGATGACCGAGGCCGTCATGATCGCGGTGATCACCGGGCTGACGGTATAACTGTCCTCGTCGTCGCGGGTCTTGCGCAGGATGTCCAGCCCGGCCAGTCGGGCGATGGCGGCGTCGACACGCGCGGTGAAGGTGACGGTGTCGCGGTCGGTGTCATTGAGCACCCCGGCGAACAGCCCGTGCACCTCATCGCGGGTGATGAGGAAGCTGGAATCGCCACCGGCGCGCATCATCTGGGCCAGGTGCAGCGCCAGGATGGAGTCGTAGGTGCCCAGCGGTTCGCGCCGCAACAGCTTGGCGCCCTTGGTCGGCTCATAGCGCGCCTGCTCGATGTAGGCGATGTCGACCTGTTCGGCGATCCGGAGCTGAAGGTCCAACTCGGACAACCGGACCGACAGCTCGGTGCGGTACTCCAGGATCCAGCTGTAGATGTCGGGATCGGATTCGCTGCTGACGTAGCGCCGGGTCAGCAGGTGCTGCAGCGCCCAGCAGGCCCGGTCGGGCATGGCGCTGACGTCGCCGTCGAAGCGTGGACGGCGTTGCGTCGGTGTGCGACCCCCGTTGCGGTCCACATCGGGTAGCGAGGCGAAGTCGATGTCGGAGTCGGTCACGACGCAACCTCGGAAACCGGTTCGGTGAACATCAGGTGCGGAACCTCCATCTCGCGGTCGTGGCCGTCCAGCGAGTGGAATCGGACAGTGACCGGTACTGCGTCCGTGGTGGACGGTTGCTTGAGCGCCCACGACCAGAGCACGATCACATGACCCAGATACGGGGAATCGAGCATCTCCAGGGCGTCCGGAAGAGACACCGGCAGAGACGAATTCAGCATCTTCGACAGAGCGGGCGCATCGACCTGGGTGGTCAGCGAGGAGAACGTGGTCAGGTCGACCACGCCGTCCGCCACCTCGGCGGGCTTGGGCGCGGACAGGTCGTTGATCCGGAAGCTCAGCGCCCCGACCGAACTGATCGCATGCCGGGCCAGCGGCACCTCGATGGGCAGGCGGGAGTCGGTGAACGACTCCTTGAGCAGGGCCCGCGCGGTACCGATGGCCTCGTTGAGCTGACGGGCCACCCCGCGGGTCTGCTCCAGGGTGCCGAACGCGGTGAACCGCTTGACCCGCTGGGCGCAGCGCTGCTGGATGCGCTCCACCTCGTCGATCTGGTGGCCGACCAGTTCGAAGAAGCCGGCCATCACCTTGCGCAGCGCCGGGTCCAGTTCGGGCAGGGTGGCGGCCACCGTGGCGATATCGGCCTCGAACTCGGCCCGCTGATCGGGGTCGTTGATCATCCGCAGGAACGCCCGATGCGAATCGCGGCCCGCCGAATCCCAGGCCGCCTGGTAGTCGTCGTACATCTGGCGCTGCCGGTCGCGGTACTCGAGGTTGGTGTCGATCGGGTCGTCCAGCGCCGAGGTGGCCTGCTCGATCATGGTGCCGTACAGGCCGATATCGGTGATCAGCCGTTCCATCTGCATCGCGATGGCGCGGGCCTCGTCGTACATGCCGGTGACATCGGGCTCGGGCCGCAACCCGGCGTCGAGTTCGTCGAGTTCGGCGTGCAGCGCCGCGATCTCGGCCTCGATGCCCTCCCGGATCCGGTCCGGGTCGTCACCGACGCGGATGGCGACCTGCTTGAGCCGCGACGCGATGCCGTTGATGGATCCGCCGGTGGCGATGGTGTCGTTGCGGCGCATCCCGCGCACGAAGTCCAGGGCCCGGCGCGCGTCCTGGGTCAGGTAGCAGACATTGCGTTCGCTTCCCTGATGTTGGGAGGCCACGCGGTGCAGCCAGCCCTGGCTGGCCCAGGTCTTGATCAGCGCCAGGCCGGACTGTTCGCCGGTCTCGTGGAGTGCCTCCAGGTCGCGTTCCAGCCGGACCACCAGCTCGGTCTCGCCGACCAGTCCCTCGAACAGGTGACGCTCCATCAGCGTGGCGTAGACCGCGAGGTTCGAGGTGGCCAACAGCCGCACCGCGCGCGAGCCCTGCACCTCGCGGTTGGCATCGAGTAACTCACGCATGGGGCACGAGGCTATCTGCGCGCACGTAGCGGTGACGGTGATGCAACCGAAATCCGGCGGACTCGTAGAGCGTGAGCGCCGGCCGATTCTCGTCGAGGACCTCGACGTAGGCGCGGGTCGCGCCCTGTTCGGTGCCCCAGATCTGCAGGGCCGAGCAGATTGCGCGGGCCAGTCCGGTGCGGCGCGCGGATTCCGCGACACGCACGCACGACACGCCGAGCCAGCGCGTGCCGTCCGGTGCCGTGGTCACCGCGCCCCGGCCGACGGCGGTGACTTCTCCCGTCGCTGCGCTCGCCCCGGTACCGAGCGAGGCGAACGTCACGCGGCCGTCGAGCACGGCGGTCAGGACCTCGGTGGGCACCTCGCGCCGGTAGGTCGCCAGCCAGGCCTCGCTGGGCCGGTCGGCCAGCGTCACATCGGGGCGGGCGGACGGTGACGTCGTCAGGGAACAGGTCAGCATCCGGGTGGGTTTGATGCCCGCGGCCTTGATGGGCAGCAGCCGCTCGGGCAGCGCCAGCCAGGGCTCCAGGTGGCGCTGCGCGTACCAGTCGATGATGGCGGGCAGCGCCTCGGTGTTCGACGAGAACAGCAGCGGGACAGCGGAGTTGGCGCGGCTGGTGTGACCGCCAGCGGCGCGCAGCAGCCAGCCGTCGCACCAGTGCTGTTCGGTACCCGGCCAGGCCAGCGCGGCGGCATGTTCGAGGGCACGGATCTCGGAGTTACGCACCGCCGCGTGGGACAGCTCGCGCACCGACACCACGTCGGCCGGGTCGATCTCGACGGCGTCGCCGGACTTGGTGCGCACCACCACGACGGGCCCGAGTGCCTCCAGGTGCCCGACCACGTCGGTCAGGGCGGCGTCATTCAGGGCGCTGGGAATCCGGTAGCGCAGGGACACCCGGCTGCCGACGGACGGCATGGCGGCGTCGTTGATCAAGCTAGTGGCCGAACGGGTCAGGATCCTCGCCGGGCAGCCAACTCAGCCCCGGAACCCCCCACTGGTGCGATTTCACCATCCGCTTGGCGGCGCGCGCGTGCCTGCCGATCAGGCGGTCCAGATAGGTGAACCCGTCCAGGTGGCCGGTCTCGTGCTGCAGCATCCGGGCAAACAGGCCGTTGCCCTCCAGCGTGATCTCGGTGCCGTCGGCGTCCAGGCCGGTGACCCGGGCCCAGTCCGCGCGGCCCGTCGGGAACGACTCGCCGGGCACCGACAGGCAGCCCTCGTCATCGTCGTCGGGGTCGGGCATGGTCTCGGGAACCTCGGAGGTCTCCAGCACCGGGTTGATGATCGCCCCGCGGCGCCGCGCGGTTTTGCCGCGGTCGTCGGCGCAGTCATAGACGAACACCCGCTCGGTGCGCCCGATCTGGTTCGCGGCCAGGCCGACACCGTTTGCTGCGTCCATGGTGTCGTACATGTCGGCGATCAGCTCGGCCAGTTCGGCCGGTAGCGTTCCGTCGGCGGCGACAGGCACCGGAGTGGTCGGGGTGTGCAGGACGGGATCTCCCACAATGCGGATTGGTACGACAGCCACGGTTGGTTAGCTTAAGTCAGCCGACGCGCGGGTAACGATCACGCCTCAACTACCGGGGCCGTGATTGAATGATCGCCGAACCACACGAATGTCATTTGCGAGTTATCGGAAGGGTCCAAAGAGCGATATGGATGGCGCCATCGCGCGGACCGGCCAATCCGGAGACGACTCCGAACCCGCGGACGGGTTGACCCGCCGCGAACACGACATACTGGCCTTCGAACGCCAGTGGTGGAAATACGCAGGGTCCAAGGAAGACGCCATCAAAGAGCTCTTCTCGATGTCGGCGACCCGGTACTACCAGGTGCTGAACGCGTTGGTGGACCGTCCCGAGGCCTTGGCCGCCGACCCGATGCTGGTCAAGCGGCTGCGGCGGGTGCGGGCGAGCCGGCAGAAGGCGAAGGCGGCCCGGCGGCTCGGCTTCGACATCACCTGAGCCGTTAGGCTTGCCCCCGATGAACCAGCGAGACTCTTCCGGGCTGCCACTGCGCGCCATGGTCATGGTGCTGCTCTTTCTCGGCGTGGTGTTCCTGCTGGTTGCGCTCCAGTACCTGGGCCCCGACGACGATGACGACGGCGACTCCGCCGTGGTGAGCACCACCACCAGCAGCGCCACTTCCAGTGCCGAACCCTCCCCGGAGCCGGAGCAGGCCAAGGCCGACGTCCGGGTGTTCAACATCTCCGAGGTCCCCGGCGCGGCCGAGGGAACCGCCACCCGGCTGCGCGATGCCGAGTGGAACGTCACCGAGACCGGCAACCTGGTTCTGGAAGGCGTGCCGGTGACGACGGTGTACTTCGGTGAGGCACCGGGCGAACGCGAGGCCGCCGAAGATGTCGGCAGGCTGCTGGAGGCTCCGGTCGAGCCGAGACGCCCCGAACTGGTGGAGCAACCACCGGGCGTCATCGTGGCGGTCACCGGCTAGGCTCTCGGACATGCCGATCTCAGCCACGATTCGCCTTCTCGCCGCTGCCGCCGTCATCGTCCCGATCGCCGCCGCGTGCGCACCCAACGAGCCGGTCGCGACTGAGCCGGGCACCACTCCGCCGGTGTGGACCGGATCGCCCTCGCCCACACCGTCCGGCGAAGCCGGCCACGGCGGCGGGCACGGTTCCGGTGCAGGCGCCACCAGTGGCGAGACCCTGACGGCGAACCTGGCGACCGCGGACGGCACCGAGGTGGCGACCGCCACGATCGAGTTCACCGACGGCTTCGCGACCGTGACCGTCGAGACCACCACCGCGGGTGAGCTGACCCCCGGTTTCCACGGCCTGCACATCCACCAGGTCGGCTCCTGCGAGGGTGATTTCACCAGTGCCGGTGGGCACTTCCAGGCCGAAGGCCACTCCGGGCATCCTTCCAGCGGCGACCTGAGCTCGCTGCAGGTGCGCAGCGACGGGTCGGCGAAGCTGGTGACCACCACCGACGCGTTCACCGCAGAAGAGCTGCTCTCGGGGACCAAGACCGCGATCGTCATCCACGAGAAGGCCGACAACTTCGGCAACATTCCTGCCGAGAAGTACCAGCAGGTCAATGGCACCCCCGGTCCTGACCAGCAGACGCTGTCAACCGGTGACGCCGGCGGCCGGGTGGCCTGCGGTGTCATCTCCGCGGAGTAGTCCCAGCCGAATCGATTTCGCCGGGTCCCCCCGGCCGACAGTCGGTGTCGAATGGGAGTTCGCGCTCGTCGATCCCGACACGCGTGACCTGAGCAACGAGGCCGCCGCGGTGATCGCCGAGATCGGCGAAACCCCGCATGTGCACAAGGAATTGCTACGCAACACCGTCGAGATCGTCACCGGGATCTGCGAGACCGTCCCAGAGGCGATGACCGACCTGCACGACACCCTGGTCCCGGTGCGCCGCATCGCCCGGGAACGCGGGATGGAACTGTTCTGCGCCGGCACCCACCCGTTCGCGGAATGGTCCACCCAGCAGCTCACCGAGGGCCCGCGCTACGCCGAGCTGATCAAGCGCACCCAGTGGTGGGGCCGCCAGATGCTGATCTGGGGTGTGCACGTGCACGTCGGAATCTCCTCGGCACACAAGGTGATGCCCATCATCACCTCGCTGCTCAATCAGTACCCGCACCTGCTTGCGTTGTCGGCGTCATCGCCCTACTGGGACGGTGACGACACCGGCTACGCCAGCAACCGGGCCATGATGTTCCAGCAGCTGCCGACCGCCGGACTGCCCTTCCAATTCCAGGAGTGGTCGCAGTTCGAAGGCTTCGTTCACGACCAGAAGAAGACCGGCATCATCGACCACATGAACGAAATCCGCTGGGATATCCGGCCTTCGCCTCATCTGGGAACCATCGAGGTGCGGATCTTCGACGGGGTGTCCAATATCGCCGAACTCGGCGCGCTGGTCGCGCTGACCCACTGCCTGATCGTGGACCTGGATCGCAGGCTCGATGCCGGTGAGCAGCTGCCGACCATGCCGCCCTGGCACGTGCAGGAGAACAAGTGGCGCGCAGCGCGTTACGGCCTGGACGCCGAGATCATCCTGGACGCCGACAGCAACGAGCGTCTGGTCACCGATGATCTCGACGAACTGCTGACCCGGCTGCAACCGGTGGCGGTGTCGCTGGGCTGCGCGGACGAGTTGGCACGGGTGTCCGGGATCTACCGGGGCGGCGGGTCGTATCAGCGTCAGCGCCGGGTGGCCGAGGAACACGACGGTGACCTGCGCACCGTCGTCGATGCACTGATCGGAGAGCTGGTGCTCTGATGGCAGCGACGCCGATGTTCCCGCTGGAGGTGGCGATGCTGCCCGGTGAGGAACTGCCGCTGCGGATCTTCGAACCGCGCTACAGCGCAATGGTTTCCGACTGCCTGGCCGGGGATCCGGTGTTCGGGGTGGTGCTGATCGCGGCCGGGCGTGAAGTCGGCGGCGGGGATGTGCGCAGTGATGTCGGTGCGCTGGCCCGGATCGTCGAGCATGCCGACTTGGGTGACGGACGCTACCGGTTGCGCTGCATCCTCGGTGAGCGGATCAGGGTGACCGAGTGGCTCGACGACGCCCCCTATCCGCGGGCGACCACGGTGCCGTGGCCCGATGAGGCGGGCCCGTCGGTGACCGGTGCGGATATCGCAGGAGTCGAGGACACCGTGATGGCGCTGTTCGAGCGGATCGCCGAGTCGCGCAATGCCACGCTGCCCCCGCGCGAAGACCTGCTGGGCGGGCCGGAACCGGGCCAGGAAGCCGGAGATCGGCTGTACGCCTTGGCTGCCCGCATCCCACTCGGCCAGGCCGATCGCTACGCCGTGCTGGCCGCCCCGGGTGCGTGCGCCCGGCTGGAGGCGCTGCGCGAGGCCGTGGAGACGGTCGCGGCCATGGTGGAGTTCCAGCTCTCGGAGTGACTACTTCGGATCGGGGAACGGGTTGTTGGCCAGATCATCTTTGACCACGTCGTCGGACACCGTCTGTTCCCGATAGGCGAGCTGGCCGACGCGGTTGGCCACCACGGGTGCGGTGATCAGGGTGAACAAGCCGGCCAGGATGATCATGCCGACATCGGGATGGCCGCGCAGCCGGATCGCCGCCCCGGCCAGCACCAGCAGTAGCCCCAGCACCTGCGGCTTGCTGGCAGCGTGCATGCGCGACAACGTGTCCGGGAAGCGCACCACGCCGATCGCGGCGGTCAGTGCGAGCGCCGAACCACCCAGCACGAGCACCGAGGTGATGATGTCGACGGCGGTCATCGGATCCTCCGATCGTCGAGATCGCGGTCGGGAACCCGGAAACGCGCCACGCTCACCGACCCCACGAAGCTGATCAATGCCAGCGCCGTCAGGCTGTAGGTCACGGTGCTGTCCAGGCTGAATGCCGCCCAGGTCCCGATACCGCACATCGTCACCGCCACAAAGGCGTCCAGYGCGACCAGCCGGTCCAGGGTGCTCGGCCCGGCCAGCAGCCGGTACATCGTGATGGCGGCGGCGGACGACAGCATCACCGCCGCGGCGATCCACACCACATGCATCAGGCGTCCTCCTTCTCGGCAGACGGTCGCCAGTCGGCGGTCCGCTCGAATGCCGCCACCATGAGGCGCTCCACCGTCTTGACCTGACGGTAGAAGCGCTCGACGGCCTTGTCGGTACCGACGTCGAGTACGTGGACGTAGATGAGCCGGCGCTTCTGGTCGATCTCCAGCACCACCGATCCCGGAATCAGGGTGAGCACGCCGACCGCCAGTGACAGCACCAGATCGGACTTGATGGCCAGGTGCGCGCGCAGCACCGCGGTGGCGGGCGGCGGACCGGGCTTGATCGCCAGCCAGGCCACCTGATACGACGACACCACCAGGTTCACGGCGACGTAGAGGATGAGGCGCAGCAGGGCCAGCGGACGCACCTTCCCCTCGACCGGCACCCGTGGCAGCGGGAGCAGCAGCGTGATCACCAGCGCGACCACCAGTCCGCCGACGATGTTGCCAACAGAGAAGGTGCCCCACAACAGGATCCACACCAGCGTCAGAAAGCAGAGCGTCCAGATTCGCAGAGCGGCTTTTCTCATGGCTGCAACACCGCCGAGATGTACTGGCTGCGGTCGAGTATCTCTTCGGCCGCCCGCTCGCTGTAGGCGTAGATCGGTCCGGCGAACACCGTCAGGACCAGACCCACCGCGATGAGCGCCCCGGTGGGCAGCAGCATCCCGACCGGCATCTTGCCGACATCGTTACGGTCGGCGAACGCGATGTCGTCGTCGTCGTCGATCAGCGCGGCGGGCACGGTATTGGACAGGTCGCCCTCGGGGGCGTCGGCGCGGACGCGCCAGAACGCCTTGGTCCACACCCGGGTGACCGCGTAGAGGGTCAGCAGGCTGGTGACGACACCGCCGCCGACCAGCACCCAGGCCAGCGTGGAGCCCACTTCGGAGCCCGCCTCCAGCAGCGCAACCTTGCCGATGAAGCCCGAGAACGGCGGTATGCCACCCAGATTCAGCGCGGGGATGACGAACACGAACGCCAGCAGCGGGCTGGCGGCGGCCAGCCCGCCGAGGCGTTGCAGTGTCGACGCCCCGGCCTGCCGTTCGATGAGACCCACCACCAGGAACAGGGTGGTCTGCACGACGATGTGGTGCGCCACGTAGTAGACGGCCCCGGACATGCCGAGGTGGTTGCCCAGCGCGATACCGAAGATCATGTAGCCGATGTGACTGACCAGGGTGAAGGACAACAGCCGTTTGATGTCGTTCTGGGCGATGGCGCCCAGGATGCCGATGACCATCGTCAGCAGCGCGGCCACCATCAGCACGTTGTCCAGTCCGCCGTTCGGGAACAGCAGCGAGTGCGCCCGGATGATCGCGTACACGCCGACCTTCGTCAGCAGGCCGGCGAACACCGCGGTGACCGGCGCCGGTGCGGTGGGGTAGGAGTCGGGCAGCCAGGTCGACAGCGGGAACACTGCGGCCTTGATGCCGAATGCGACGATCAGCACCGCGAACAGCGCGGTGCGGGTGCCATCGGGGACATCGTCCAGACGCAGGGCCACCTCGGCCATGTTGAGCGTGCCGGTCGTGGCATAGACCAAGGCGATGCCGATCAGGAAGATCAGCGAGGACACCATCGACACCATCACGTAGGCGATGCCTGCGCGCACCCGTTCGGCGCTGCCGCCGATGGTCAGCAGCACGAAGCTGGCGGCGAGCAGCACCTCGAAACCGACGAACAGGTTGAACAGGTCCCCGGCCAGGAACGCGGTGCAGACGCCTGCGGACAGGATGAGATAGGTGGGCTGGAAGATCGAAACGGGTTGGCGTTCATCGCCGTCGCTGATGCCCTGCCCGATGGCGTAGAAGACGACCGCCAGCAGCACGATCGAGGACACCACCAGCATCAGCACCGACAGCCGGTCGGCCACCAGGGTGATGCCGAGCGGGCCCATCCCGGGTTCGCTCTGGCCCCAGCCGCCGACCTGCACGGCGACCGTGCCGTCGCGGTCCACCAGGTAGAGCAGCACCGAGCACACCGCCACCACCGCGGTCAGCGATGTCAGCGAGATCAGTTGCTGCAGCCGGGGACTGCGGCCGGCGACCATGGTGATGGCCGCCGCGATGGTCGGGATGAGGACGGGCAGGGGAGTCAGAGTGGTGGCAAGGGTCATCAGCGTGAGCCCTCCGCGCCCGGCAGGGCGTCGAGTTCGTCGGGCGCGTCGGTGTCGCGGGACGGCACCACATCCGGGATGTCCCGGTCCACGGTGTCTTCGTCGACGCGCTCGGCCACCCGAGTGTCCTCGGGGTCGTTGCTGACCTCTTCGATGGTGGTCAGCTGATAGGACCGGTAGGCCAGAGCCAGCACGAAGGCGGCGATGCCCATGCTGATCACGATGGCGGTCAGGATCATGCCTTGGGCCAGCGGGTCGGCGTCGGTCTCGGCGCCGTTGCTGGACCGTCCGTAGACCGGCGGATTACCGGACGGGCCACCGACATTGAGGATCAGCAGGTTGACGGCATTGCCGATCAGCAACAGTCCCAGCAGCATTCGGGTCAGCGTGCGCTCCAGCAGCAGGTAGACCCCGGCGCTGGTGAGGCCACCGATCAGGACCAGGGGAACCAGGTAGGTGATCATCGTCGCACCATCTCCACATCGACGCGGGCACCCAGGCTGCGCAGGATGTCGAGAACAAGACCGACCACGATCAGATACACACCCAGGTCGAAGAACAGTGCGGTGACGAGCTTGATGTCACCGAGTAACGGGATGTCGACATGCAGCACCGCCGAGGACAGCACCGGCGCGCCGAGCAGCAGCGAGGTGACCGCGGTTCCCGCCGACAGCGCCAGTCCGGTGCCCAGCACCTTCCCGGCGTCCAGCGGCAACGTCTCCCCGAGTTCGTATCGGCCACCGGCCAGATAGCGCAGCACCAGTGCCAGGCCGGCCGTCAGCCCGCCGGCGAAACCACCGCCGGGGGTGTTGTGTCCGGCGAAGAACAGGTAGGCCGAGAGCACCATGATGAGCGGGAAGATGATGCGGGTGGCCACCTCGAGCACCAGCGAGCGGTGCCGAGGGTCGCGCAGTTCGCTGCCGCGCAACCAGGTGACATCGCCGGCAGCCGGGCTGTACGCCCCGACCAATCCGATGTCGGGCTGGCCGACGGCGCTCGGTTTGGCCTGCGACACGCGCGGCGCGGCACCGAAGCGCCTGTTGCGGAACACCATCGAGGCGACGCCGGTGGCGGCGACCACGAGCACCGAGATCTCCCCCATGGTGTCCCAGGCGCGGATGTCGACCAGCAGAACGTTGACGGTGTTGGCGCCGTGTCCGCGGTAGTAGGCGGCGTCGGGCAGCAGTTCGGCGATCGGGCGGGTGTCGCGGGCGGCCATCGCGAAGACCGCCAGCCCGGTCACCGCCGCACCGACCGCCAGCGACAGCGCGGCCCGGGGCAGCCGGCTGCGGTTGATGTTGGAGCGGTCGGCTTCGGCGGGCAGGGTGCGCAGCACCAGCACGAAAATCACCAGAAGCAGTGTCTCGACCAGGAACTGGGTCAGCGCGAGGTCGGGCGCACCGTGGAAGGCGAAGATGGCGCCGCAGCCGTAGCCGGTGACGCCGACCAGCAGGACGGCGGCCAGCCGGTTGCGCATCACCGTCGAACCCACTGCGGCGGCCAGGATCACCAGGCCGATCACCACCTGCAGCGGGGAATCCCAGAGTGCCAGTTCCGGCCGGTTGCGGGCGCCCATCATCAGTGCGGCGACCGGCAGCAGCACCAGTGTGCAGAGGATCACCGACTGGGTGGCGGGCAGCGATCCGCGCTGGGTCTGCGCCGTCAAGCGCACCGCCAGCACATCCAGGCCGCGCATCACCTCGTCGTAGATCCGGTCGGCGTTGCCCAGCGGGGTGAACCCGGACTTGCCGCGGGGCAACCGGTTACGGCCGAAGAACACGCACGTGCCGACCCCGAGGATCAGCACCGACAGCAGCAGCGGAACCCCGAAGCCGTGCCACAGGGCGAGGTGGTAGTCCGACGGGCCGGGGATGGTCTCTGCATAGTCGTCGAGCACCGAGTCCAGCCCGGACGGCCAGAGACCGAGCGCCAGACCGGCGGCCGCCAGGACGGCCGGTGGCAGCAGGAAGGTCACCGGCGGGCGGTGCATCTCCTGGACACGGAGGCTGGGTTCGCGGTGTCCCTTGTCGCTGAAGGCGCCCCACAGGAACCGCAGGCTGTAGATGGTGGTGAAGACCGAGCCGACCACGATGCCGGCGAGCACGAACGGTGCCGCGGCGGCCAGGGCCGGGCTGTGCAGCACGGTCTCCAGATCGGCTTCCTTGGCGACGAACCCGAAGAACGGGGGTAGCGCGGCCATGCTCGCGGTGGCGCCGACGGCGATGACCAGCAGGGGCCGGTGCTGTCTGCCGAGACCGGCCAGCTTGCGGATGTCACGGGTGCCGGTGGCGTGGTCGATGACGCCGACCACCATGAAGAGCGCGGCTTTGAACATGGCGTGCGCGCAGAGCATGGCCAGTCCGGCCAGCATCATGTCGGGCCCGCCTGCACCGACCATGATGGTGATCAGCCCGAGTTGGCTCACGGTGCCGAACGCGAGGATGAGTTTGAGGTCGTACTCGCGGACCGCGCGCCAGCCCGCCATCAGCATGGTGAGCAGGCCCAGGCCCACCACCATGGGTCTCCACAGCGGGGTGTCGGCGAACCCGGGTGTCATGCGGGCCACCAGGTAGACGCCGGCCTTCACCATCGCGGCGGCGTGCAGATAGGCGCTGACCGGGGTGGGTGCGGCCATCGCGCCGGGCAGCCAGAAGTGCAGCGGAACGATGGCCGATTTCGACAGCGCACCGACCAGGATGAGCGCGATACCGATGGTGGCGGCCGTGCCGGTCGGGGGAGCGGCGATGAGCTCGGAGATCAGATAGGTACCCGACAGGTTGCCCAGCACGATGATGCCGACCAGCATGGCCAGCCCGCCGAAGGTGGTCACCAGCAATGCCTGGGTGGCGGCCCGGCGGCTGGTGGCGCGCTCGGCGTAATGGCCCACCAGCAGGAACGACAGCACCGTGGTGGTTTCCCAGAAGATGTAGAGCAACAGCATGTTGTCGCTGACCACCAGGCCGAACATCGCGCCGGAGAAGGCGACGAGTTCGGCGGCGAAGCTGGGTAGCCGCTTCTCGATGCGGCCCTCGTGGTGGTGGAAGTACTCGGCGCAGTAGAAGAGGACGAGTGCGCCGATGGCCAGCACCAGCACGCTCATGATCGCCGACAGCGAATCGAAGCGCAGCGTGATGTCCATGGACAGTTCGGGCACCCAGGGGATGTGAACGGTCGGGGTGTTGCCTCCGCTGGGCCAGTTCATCCCCACCCAGATCAGTGAACCGAGCGGAACCAGAGCAAGGGGATAGAACGCCAATCGGCCCCATCTGGCGACCAGAAGGGGCGCCACTGCGGTGGCGACCGCATGGGCGAGGAGAACGGCGAGCATGGCACTCCGATCGGATTGGGGTCGGGGTGTCAGCCACTAGGGCTTATGCCATTCTACCTGGGCCGTTTTGCGACCTGACGTGGGCCATTATCGGAATGACGTGCGATACCACGCCGATGCCCCAGCCCATGATCGGCCAGACCGGCCAGAAGTACCAGCCGCCTCCGCCGAGGCCGACGGCGAGCCAGATCCCGAGCATGAGCAGCGCCCCGGCGAGGTAGGCGGCGACGTGGATACGCACGCTGAGCCGCGCTGCCCGGATCTGTGCGGCACGACGGCGGGGGTCGTGCTGGCGCAGTCGGGCAACCGGTAGATCGGCGACGAGTTCGTCGAGTTCTCCGGCGCCGTGTGCGGCGAAGGCGCGGCCCAGCCGGTCCTCGTATTCCGCCATGGGTAGGTAGCCCTGAGCCAGGGCCTGCCCCAGATCGGTGGCGGTCCGTTCCCGCTCGCGGTCCCCGGCGCGGATATCGGACATGGCGGCCTCCCTGAAATCTAGTCAGTGACAAGTTTGACTATTCCAGCTGAACTAGTCACCGTCAAGATATGTAGCCTGCTGGGGTGAGCCGGATTGTGAGCGCCAGCCGCGAGATCGCCGCGGAACCCGAAGTGATCTTCGAGCTGATCGCCGACCCCGCGCAGCAACCGCGCTGGGACGGCAATGACAACCTCACCGAGGCCGCCGCCGGGCAGCGGGTGCACGCGGTGGGCGATGTGTTCCGGATGATGGTGCACTCCGGGACCGTGCGGGAGAACCACATCGTCGAATTCGAGGAGGGCCGCCGCATCGCGTGGCTGCCATCCGAGGAGGGCAAGCCGCCGCCCGGACATCTGTGGCGCTGGGAGATCGAGCCCCTCGGTCCGGCGGGCGGGAGCGAAGCACCCGGGGGATCGGGGAGCGGCCGTTGCATGGTCACCCACACCTATGACTGGACGAACCTGACCGAGGAGAAGCGGCTGGTGCGCGCGCGGGCCACCACCGCGGCCAATCTACTGGMCTCGATCGACCGGCTGAATCGGGTACTGCACTACTCATAACCGTCTGTCCCATACGCCTCACTCTGTAGCGAACAGAGAGGCAGGGAATATGGCGGACGGATTTCTCCTCACGTCGGGATCACCCGTCGATCGGGTGAACGCATCGGCAGGTGGCAAGGCGCGCAACCTGTTTGCGCTCACCGCGGCCGGCGTCCCGGTGCCGCGGTGGGCGGTGCTGGGTACTGACGCGTTCCGCGCCGCTGCCGCGTCCGCCGGTGTGCAACTCAGCGATGCACCGCTGACGCTTGCCGAGCGCCTCGCGGAAGCCGCTCGCGCAGAACGGATGATGTCCGAGTCGGCCATTTCTGCCGAGATCCGTGAGGACATCCACGCCGCACTTGAGCATGTCGGAGATGGCAGGGTCGCGGTGCGGTCCTCGGGGCGGCAGGAAGACGGCGCCGCGCATTCCTTCGCCGGCTTGTTCGACACCTTCCTCAACGTCACCGGAATCGACGCCGCCGAGGACGCGGTCCGCCGGTGCTGGGCGTCGGCGTTCTCGCAGCGGGCCACCCAGTACCGGCACCTGCGCGGGCTCGGCTTCGGCGATGTCGAGCTCGCCGTGATCGTGCAGCACCTGATCGAATCATCCAGCAGCGGTGTCCTGTTCACCGCCGATCCGGTCACCGGGGCGACCGACCGGATCGTCATCAACGGCGTGCTCGGACTGGGTGAGGGATTGGTATCGGGTGCGGTCGACCCGGACTCCGTCGTCGTCGACAAGGACACCGGGCGGGTGGTCCGGACCAGTCTCGGTGCCCAGCAACAGATGCTGGTCGCCGGCGACTCCGGCGGTGTGCGCACCGTCGAGGTGCCCACCGACCGGCGCGACACGTGCAGTGTCGATCCAGCACTGGCCGCGGAACTCGCCGAACTGGGGACACGTCTGGAACAACACTTCGGCGTGCCGCAGGACATCGAATGGGCGTGCGGCGATGCGCGGACCTGGATTCTGCAGTCCCGGCCGATCACCACTCTCGATCGCACATCCACAAGCGCGGAAGAGTATCTGGGCGAGGCAGTCCCGGCCGGCGAGCTGCGGATCTGGGACAACTCCAACATCATCGAGAGCTATGCCGGTGTCACCTCGCCGCTGACGTTCACCACCGCGCGCACCCTGTACGCCGACGTCTACCGGGTCTACGCCCGCAGTCTCAACGTGGCACCGGCTCAACTCGAGCAGATGGAGTCGTGGCTGCCGGTGATGCTCGGCCAGTTCAACGGGCACGTCTACTACAACCTGCTGCACTGGTACCGCATGGTGGGTATCGCCCCCGGATATGCCTTGAACAGGCGCGTGCTCGAGGTCGCCCTGGGCGTCGGGGAACCGCTCGACGCCGCGACCGCACAGACCCTGCGGCCCTTCACCTTCGACAACGCCGCGACCAGGTGGTGGCACCGCGCCAGGACCACCGCCACCTACGTGCAGCGGTTCCGCCACATCGACGCGTTGGTCGAGGATTTCGACACCGCGTTCCACGAGTTCATCGCCCGGCACGGGTTGGCCGACGTATCGGGGCTGGACGGGCCGCAAGCTCAGCGGATGTTCGGCCGGATCCACGACGAGGTCGCCGAGATCTGGGGACCGATGATGGTGCTCGACGCGATCCTGCTCACCTCGGTGGGGCTGTTGGCGGCGATGACCAGAGCTTTCCTGCCGAAGGCACCCGAATGGTTCGGGTTCGCGGTGGTGAACCCCGGCGCCGATGTCGTGTCCATCGAACCGGCCAGGGCGCTGGCTGATATCGCCGCGTTCGCACATCGCCATCCCGAGCTGTGGGCATTCCTCGAATCTGCGGACCCCACCACGGCATACCTGCACTTGATCGAATACGCCGAGGACGACAGCGGGCCGTGGCGTGAGTTGCACCGCAAGGTCACCGACTACATCGACCGGTTCGGCTACCGGTGTCTCGACGAGCTCAAGCTGGAGGCGCCAGACCTGCGCCAGGACCCGTCGGGCATCTTCCACATGCTGCGGATGGCGTCCCCGGACGGGGCCGAGCGTCCCGGTGATGCGGCCCAGGCCTACCTCGACGCGCATCTCAAAGGCCCACGTCGAATGCTGTTCGACGTCCTCCGTGCCAAGATTCAGCGCGCGGCGACCCACCGTGAGCGGCTGCGCTTCGCCCGCACACAAGGGTTCGGAATCCTCAAATCGCTTGTCGCGGTGATGGCCCGCGACCTCGTGCGCCGCGACATCATCGAGAACCGTGCCGATGTGTTCCTGCTGCGCCGCGACGAGCTGTTCGGGTTGTACGACGGCTCCACCACCCCGGCGGCCGCCCGGCAGGTGATCACCCGGCGGCGGACATTGCAGGAGGAATACCGAAAGTTCAAGGCACCTGCCCGGTTCAGCACGATCGGCTCGGCCTACGCGCCGGCCGACCTCGGGCAGGCCGGCTGGCGCGACGCCGACGATGTCGCGCAGGCCGCGGTAGGGACGGTGCTGACCGGAACCCCTTCCAGCCCCGGGGTGGTGACCGGGCGGGCAGTCGTCGTGGAGAAGCCGGAGGATTTCTCCAGCGGAATCTTGGTGGCCTACCGCACCGACCCGGGCTGGGTGGCCGCGTTGCCGTTCGCGTCGGCGCTGTTGATCGAACGTGCCTCACCGCTGACCCACGTCGCGATCATCGCCCGCGAGCTGGGAGTCCCGACGGTCGTGCAGATCGACGGCCTGACCGATGCGGTCCGAACCGGCATGACCGTCACGGTCGACGGGGCCGCCGGCAGCATCGTGGTGCTGCAGGGTGAGCCGGAGCAAGCGAGAACCGATGCGTGACAATGCTATCGACCGAATCCGTGGCTGGATGGATGCACCCGAGGCCGGTACCGGTGTGCATCTGGCCGACGATGACGGGGGCTGGGACTTCTGCTCCTATGTGACCCTGGCCGACGGCGCCCGGCGCATCGCGGGCGTGCTCGCCGGCCTGGGCATCCGCGCGGGCGACACCGTCGGGGTGCTGATGCCGACATCGCACCTGTGCCTGTCGGCGATGTTCGCGGTACCCGCGGCGGGAGCGACGCTGACGCCCATCGCGCCGCCGCTGTTTCATGACCCCGAGCAGTACCTCCGGCACCTGGCCGGTGTGCTGGCGAGCTCGCAGGTGCGCACCGTGCTCACCGGCGTTGCCTTCGCGGACACGGTCGCCAGAGCGGTCGCCGGCCTGGCGCAACCACCCCGGGTGGTGCTGCTCGATGACGTGCCGGAAGCTGAGCCGTTGGCCGAACTGGCCGAGCCCGGCGCGAACGTGCTGCTGCAGATGACATCCGGGTCGACCAGCGCACCGAGGGGAGCGCAGATCGGCTGGCCCAGCCTGGCGAGCAATCTCGACGCCATCGACACCGCATGCCTGCTGGGTGCCGGGGACGCCACCGCCTCCTGGCTGCCGCTGTATCACGATATGGGCCTGATCGGCGCGGTGTTCCAGACCATCACCCGCCAACGCGACCTCTACCTGATGCGTCCCGATCAGTTCGTCCGCGATCCGGCCCGCTGGTTGCGGGCTGCCGCGCACGCCCGCCACACCGTGACTCCGCCGTTCGGGCTGGCCTACGCCGGCAGGCGGTTGTCCGCGGCGGATATCGCCGACATCGATCTGTCGACGGTGCGCACCGTCGTGGTCGGCGCGGAGCCGATCCATCCGGACCACCTGCGGTCGTTCGTCGAACTCACTGCCGCTCGGGGCTTCTCGCCGCGCGCCTTCCTGCCGTCCTATGGGTTGGCCGAGGCGACCCTGATCGCGTCCGCGCACCGGCTCGGTCAGCCGCATCGGATGGTGCGTATCGACAGATCCGCACTGCGGCAGGGCGATCCGGTGCCTGTGCTCGAACATGCCGAAGACCTGAACGCCGCCGGTTCGGACTGGGTGGTGTCCGTCGGCGTCCCGATGCCCGGGCACCGGATCCGGATCGCCGGGACAACGGTCGACGGTGTGCTCGGCGAAATCGTGCTCGAAGGTGAGTCGGTGTTCGCCGGCTACCGCGGGGACCCGGACAGCGCCACCCGCTGCATCGGTGGCGAACTGCACACCGGGGATGCGGGTTTCCTGCTCGACGGCGAACTGTACGTACTCGGGCGGATGGGAACGAGCGTGAAGGTCAACGGGCGCAGCATCTTCGCCGAGGATCTCGATCTGTCGGCGGCCGCGGCGCTGGGCACCACACCGAACCGGGTGATGACGGTCGCGGTCGACGACGGTGGACGCGCCGGGGTGACGGTCTTCATCGAGCAGCCCGCCGGCGCCGCACTCTCGCGCCTGCGCACCGCGCTGAGCGGACAGGTCGGCGCGGATGCCCGGCTGCAGTTCGTCGGTGTGCCCCGCGGTGGGCTGGCCCGTACCTCCAGCGGCAAACCGCGGCGCGCGCACATGTGGCAACAGTGGTGCGCGGGTGGTCTGGTCGGCGCGGAACTGCTGTCGGTGTCGGACAACGGCATGGTCGAGAAGGTGCGCGGTCTCTTCGAGAAGGCCTGTGCGCTCGCCGTGATACCGGAGGACGCCACAGTGCATTTCGAGGGATCGCTTGCCGAGGGTTTCGGCAACGAGGGCTCCGATATCGACCTGCTGCTGCTGATCCCGGGCGCCGGTGCCGAAGCGGTGATGCCGACGGTGCTCTTCATCGACGGGCACCGGGTGGAGATCCGGGCGCAGTCTCATGCCCAGGTACGCACACGGCTGCTGCGGATCCGCCGATCGCTGGACACCGGTGCCGTGGCCTCCGAGGATGCGCTCAACCGCGTGCAGCGATTCCTGCGGGGCACCGTGCTCAGGGCCGGACCCGGCTATGGCGAGTTGCGCGATGTCGTCGGCTACCCGGAGCTCACGGAGCTACTTTCGACATGGTGGCAGCGCCGCGCCGATCAGTGCCTGCGCCAGGCGGCCGCCCTGGCGGGGCTCGGCCGCGACTCCGAGGCGGTCAGCTGGGCCCGAGAAGGTCTGGCCCAGACCATGAAGGCATTCCTGGCCCATCACGGTGAGGGCTATGTGGAGATCAAGTGGCTGCCGTCGCAGATGGACCGGCTGCGGCTCCGCGCGGACGCCAGGGTCGCGGCGATCCTCGACGACTATCGAGAACTGGACCGCGAGTTCACCATCGGGGCGGCATTCGCACTGGCCGCCCGCATGGGCGGGCCGAGAATCGGCGTGGACCCGCGGAACGTGATCCTGCGCCGGGTTGCAGGCGTCACCACCTGGCCCGTCAGGTCGACGACCCACGTCATCCGTGACAAGGACGATCTCTTCGTGTTGTCAGCCGAATGTGCCGAATCCTGGCGGCAGGTCGTGTTCGGACAGAGCCTCGCCGACACCCGGGTCCCCGGCGAGCACCTGGCGTTGTTCGCGCGACTCGGCCTGGTCGCGCTGGCCTGGCGGGGTGGCGGTGTCATCACACCGGTTGCCGCGATGTGTGATCCGGGCAGGCCGCTGACTCCGGCGCCGTCGGTCCGGCGCCCGGTGATCACCATCGACGGCGCACCGCCCGATGGGCCGATCTCCAGATCGCCCTTGAAGGCAAAGGCGTTCGCCGAGGGCGCCAGTGCGCTGATCCTGGCCAACATGGTCTTGGAGAACGCCCGCGAGGACTTCGACGGTGCCGTCAAGGACGGTCAGTGGGAGGTGGCGGCGCTATGCGGACGGCGCATCGTCACCATGGCGGTCCGCATCCTGGCCAGCGCGTGGGGCGTCACGCCATTGCCGGGCGACCCGGTGCTGCTGCACGGACTGGACACGCTGGTGCCGGATCACCCCGAGCTGGCCACCCGGGCCCGCCACCTCGCCGAACTGAAAGTCGAGGATCACGATGACGCATCGCGAGCGCTGGCCGAGGTCGACCAGTTCGTGTCGGACGTCCAAGCGGTGACGGGCGGGGAGATGTTCCCATCGTCGTTCGCCTCCCGGACGCAGTGGCAGGAGACGTTGCGATACGGCTACCAGTGGCTGCGGATGGGCGGCTATCTGGATGCCTATGTGGAACTGGACGAGGCGAGGGATCTGCTGGCCAGCGGCGGCGCGCAACCGTCCGCGCGGGCAGGCGGGGAGCAATCGTGACGACCATCGGGAGCGACGTGTTCGCGCTGGTGACCGCCATGGCCCCCGGACCGGTGGAACCGGCCCTGCACAGCGCGTTCGTCGGTGACCTCGGCTATACGTCGCTGCGCCTGCTGGAGCTGTCCATCGCGGTCGAGCGGGCCTTCGCCCTCCCGCCGCTGACACCGGACACGCTGGCGGGCGTGCAGACCGTCGGTGACCTGGTGGCACTCGTGCAGAACCTCAAGGTGCCGTCGTGAGCGGGCGGCGTGTCCTGGTCACCGGCGCGGCCGGACATGTCGGAGCGGACGTCGTGGCCCGTCTGGTCGCTCGCGGGCACGATGTGACGGCCCTCGTGCACGACCGACCCGTCGTCGTCGCCAACAGCGGCCGGCGCGTGCGGCCGACCCGGGTTGTGCGCGGTGACGTTCGACTCGAGGGGTTCGGTGTCAGCGGGCTGGGCGATGAGATCGACGTCATGGTGCACTGCGCGGCCGTCACCGACTTCGGGCTTCCGGAGCAGCGGTACACCGAACTCAACGTGCAGGGAACCGCGAACGCGTTGGCGCTCGCGCGCCGCCGGGACTGCGACTTCGTGTACGTCAGCACCGCCTACGTATGCGGTGAGCACAACGGCCCGTTCGGGGAGGATCAGCTCGACGCGGGGCAGGGCTTCGGAAACGACTACGAGCGCAGCAAGTTCCGGGCCGAGCAGCTGGTGCGCAGCTCGGGACTGCGGTGGGCGGTGGTGCGTCCCGGCATCGTCTCCGGCGATCACCGCACGGGGCACAGCCGCGAGCACAAGCACATCTATCAGGTGCTCAAGCTGATCGTCGAGGGCCGGTTACGCACCCTGCCCGGGCAGTACGGTGCGACGCTGGCACTCTCGCCGATCCGGCACGTCGCCGACACCATCGTCGCGGCCACCGAGCGTTTCTCCGACAACGTCGGCCGCACGTTCCATGCCGTGGGAGCGAAACCGATTTCACTGCGCATGATCTCGGACGTGCTGGCCGAATATCCGTCCTTCCGGGTGGCCGACTTCGTGCCACCGAGCACCTTCAGCGTGGACGACCTCGACGAGATCGAGGCGGGCTACTACCGCAAGGTGGGCGCGCTGTACGCGAGTTACCTGACCCGCCGCCCGGAGTTCGACAGCACCAACACCCGCGAGCGACTCGGTGTCACGCCGCCGTCGTCGGGTGCCGGCTATCTGCGCCGAATTCTCGACTCATGCCTACGTACCGGGTATCTGGGCAGACCCCAACCGTCCGTCGCCGAGGTGCTGGCCACCTTGCACCGAGAAAGGAGCCACGTATGACCGACACGCGTGTCGCCGGCAGGTACCGATCCGACGTCTACTTTCTGGACACCGATGAGGCGCTGGCCCGGCTACGGATCGATGCCGGCGAGTTCGCCTCGCGCAGAGCGGTTCTGTTGCTCAAGCCGGATGCGGCGATCACCGGTGGGATGAGCCGGGCGGTGTCCTGGCTGATCGACAACGGCTACCGCATCGTCGGGGCGTACCCGGTGTCACTGAGCCCCCTGCACCTGCGCGCGCTGTGGTATTTCAACTGGCACCTCGCCACCCCCCAGCGGCGCAGGCTCGCCGACCGACTCGCGCAGATGACGCCGTCGGTGGTACTGATCGTCAGCCATCCCGACGGCACCGTGCCGGTATCGGTCCGGTTGACCGCCGACAAGGGTCCCGCCGATCCCGCGCAGCGACAGCCGGGTCAACTCCGGCATGCCCTGGCATCGGGCACCTATCTGCTCAATCAGGTCCACTCGCCGGATGACCCGGACGACGTCCTGCGCGAGTTGAGCATCTACTTCGCCGAACCTGTGCTCAGCGAGGTGATCTCGGCGTGTTCCGACGGCGTGGATGTCGCCGCCGAGGCGATTCGGCTGGCGCGGCGGATCGAGGCCGGCGTGCCGCGCCGAAGCGGTGATCTGAGGGCAGCCCATGACGCCGTGTGGGCGCATCTGCGGGCCGCGGGCGTGGCGTCACGCCCGGAGACCGGACCGGACTGGATGGCGGCCATCGACGCGGCCGACGACGAGCACCACCCCCTGGATCCCTGGTACCGGCTCGTACTGGAATCGACGCACCTGCCCATGCATCGACGGCAAGATCGGGATGAATCATGAACGCAGTCAATTACTCTCAGACGATCGCCCGCGAACTCGTGCACAAACGGGCGATCGGCGAGGTGCTCGTCACCGCGGTGACCGGCCAGCAGCAGGGGTGGATCTGCCACGCGCAGTTGCCGCGGCAGCACCACTTCCACACCGACACGACCGCCTGCCAGCGGGCCTACCACGATCCGCTGCTCGTCATGGAGGCCTTCCGGCAGGCGTGTATCGCCGCGAGCCATCTGTTCTACGACGTCCCGATGGATGCCCGGCACACGGTGCGGTACTACGAGTTCTCCGTGGTCGATCTGACCGCGCTGCGCCGCGACACCACGGCACTGAACCTGGAGTTCAACATCGCCGTGCGCAAAGAGTTCCGGCAGGGTCTGGAGGTCGGCGCGGTCGTCACCCATGACGGCACGAAGGTGATGGAGTTCACCGCTGCCTTCGGCTGGATGTCGGGCACCCAGTGGGAGAGCTTCCGCGACGGTGCGAGCTGGGAACCGGTGCCGTCGGCGCTCCCCGCCGAGCCGGCACGGGTGGGCCGCACAGATCCGCGGAACGTGGTGATCGGCGAGCCGACCGGGACGGCCGACGGTGCGAGCGCACCCATCGTGGTGGACCTCGGTCACCCCACGATCTTCGATCACCCGCTCGATCATCTGCCCGGTGGTCTGATCATCGAGGCCTGCCGTCAGCTCGCGTTGTCGGTCATGGGGCCGCGAGYCCCGAGCGTGACCGGCCTGGCCTCGCTGCGGTGCGACTACACGTCCTTCACCGAACTGGATGCCGTCAGTACCGTCACCATGGCACAGGCACCCGAAGACGATATGACCTTTCGCGGGGCGGTGACTCAGTCCGGGCAGACCCGTGCCGCGATCGAGCTGACCTTCTCGGCCGAATGACGGTCACCGAACGCCGCGGCGGGGTCGGCGCGTATCTCGCCGAGCGTTACCTGCCGGTCTACCCGGTGTACCTGACGCTGTGGGTKGTCGCCGTCGAGAGCATGACCGTCGTTCTCGGCGGCGGCGGACCGTGGCGACCGACCTGGGACACGCTGTGGAAGGTGCTGGCGCTGATCGCGGCGGGTGCCTTCCTGCGGATGGTCGACGACCAGAAGGACCTCGCCTACGACCGGACACACAATCCGTCGCGACCATTGGTGCTGGGCCGGATCTCCGGCGGGGAACTGCGGCAGGCGATGTGGCCGACCGCTGCGCTGGCGCTGACTCTCGCGTCGGCCGTTTCGCTTTCGGCCACGGCGTTGCTGGCGACCGCGCTCGGCTACGGCCTGGTGCTCTGGTGGGCTGAACCGCGGACGGCCTGGCTACGGGACAACCCGTTGGCAGCCCTTGCGGTTGTCTGCCCGGCGCAGTTCCTGGTGACCGGTTTCATCATGGTGGGCCAACCCGGCCTGGATCTACGGGCGCTCGCCGTGCCGTTGGTGTTCACCAGTGCCTTCCTGCATCTGGAGTTCGCCAGAAAGACCTCCCGGTCCGCCGCCGTGCGCGACCCGCATTCCTATTCGCAGATGCTCGGCCCGCGCGCAAGTGCGGTCACCGCATGGGCTTTCGGCCTCTTCGCGGTGCTGCTGGCGATCCTGCTCACCGGTGACCCGCTGCCGCTGGCGACCGTCGCATTGCCCTGCGTGTCGGCATGGATCTTTTTCACCCGCCAGCCCGCCGACCATCCGCGGAGCTGGCCGACGGTTTTCGTGGTCGTCTTCTATCTCAGCATTCTGGTCCAAGGTCTCCTGCACACGAAAGGTGCATAGTGCGCATTCTCATCCCTCTCGTAGGCAGCCGGGGCGATGTTCAGCCCGGGATCGCGCTGGGCCTGGAGCTGGAACGCCGCGGTCATACCGTGGTGATCGGCGCACCACCCAATTTCGTCGACTTCGTCGGCAAGACCGGCCTGACCGCGCGGCAGTTCGGTCCCGATGTGCACGCGCTCTACTCGTCGCCCGAAGGGCAGCGGGCGCTGGCGGCGGGGAACTCGTTCAAGCTGATGCAGATGGTGTCCGGCCAGATGGCCGAGTACGCCGACCGGATGGACGATGAGCTGATCGACATCTCCGCGGACGCGGAGATGATCGTGTGCACCACGTTCAGTGAGGACCGCTCGGTCATCCTGGCCGAGGCGCGCGACATCCCGGTTGTCACACTGCACACGTACCCGAGCCGTAAGAACAGTTCCTACGCGCCGCCCGGTGCACTGCCACACCACTGGCCGATCCCGGGAGCCGTCAACCGGGGTGCCTGGTTCGCACTGGAACGGCTGCGCACCGCGGTGTTCGGGAAGTACCTGAACAATCTGCGGGTGAAGCTGGACCTGCCGAGAACGACAGCCAGCACGGAGTCTCAGCTCGCGAAACGGCAGGTGCCCGAGCTGCAGATGTACGATTCGGCGCTCGTCCCCGGCCTGGCGGAAGAGTGGGGATCGACACGACCATTCGTCGGCTTCCTGTGGCTGCCGCGGTCGGCCCGCGAGGCGATCGGTGAACTGGCCGAGGAACACACCGACGTGGTGCAGTGGGCAGCTGCAGGCACACCGCCCATCTTCTTCGGGTTCGGCAGCCTGCCGATACAGGACTTCGGCTCGGTGATCGGGCTGATCCAGCAGATCTGCGACCGGACCGGGCAACGCGCCTTGATCAGTGTGGGTGGCGCCGACCTGGGCGACGAATCATTGTGCGTCGGGCCGAATGTCAAGATCGTCGACGCCCTCGCCCACGACCTCATCTTTCCGCACTGCGGTGCGGCGGTGCACCACGGTGGTATCGGGACGCTCTTCGAGAGTCTGCGTGCCGGCCTGCCGACGCTGGTGTGCTCGGTGTCCTTCGACCAGCCGCTGTGGGGAACCCAGGTCGAGCGGCTCGGCGTCGGGGCACACATCCCGTTCGCCAAGCTCGATGCGCGCACCCTCGGCACGGCGATCGATGTGCTGCTCGACGAGCAGACCCGCAGCCGCGCAGCCGCTCTCGGAGCAAGGCTGCGCGCGACCGGGGACGGTGTGCCCATGGTGTGCGATATCGCCGAGAAGGAGGCCGCGGGCTAGCGAGGCGTCAGCGTCACCGGCAGTGCCGCCGGTGACAGCACGAAATCCTTGCCCTGCACCTTCACCTCGAAATCGTCGGGGAGCGCCGGACGCCACCGGGCGAACAGGGCGGCCGCCTGCAGAGTGATCGACAACAGCGCGAAATGATTCCCGGGGCAGTGCCGTTGGCCCATCCCGAAGGGCATCATCGCCTGCGGGTCACCGGCGGCACGGTCCCAGCGGTCGGGGTCGAACACGGCGGCGTCCCGGAAATGCCGCTCCTGGTGATGCACCATGTACGGGCTGAACAGGAAGTCGGTGTTGTCCGGAAAGTGTGTGGCGCCGATGCGGACAGGGCCGCCGGAGGTGATCATCGAGATCCACGGGGCCCACACCCGCAGCGTCTCCATCAGGACGTTGCGCAGGAACGGCAGCGACGACGCGTGCTCGGGCCGCACCGGGCCGGTGCCGACCACCGAATCCACTTCGGCGCAGATTCGTTCGGTGATCTGCGGTGCGCGCGCGGTCTCATAGATGAGCCACGCGAAGATCGAGGACTGCGAACCGATACTTGCAGCCAGTGCCAGCAGCAGCTCGTCCACCAGATCGTCATCCGGAAGATGCAGCAGCGCCGAGAGCATGTCCCCGCGGTCGGTGTCCTGGCGGCGCTGATCGATCAGCGATCGCAATGCCGTGCGTACTTCGCCGGACTGCCGGACGAACCGGCGATTGGGGATGATGCGCAGGCGCCGAGCCGGTTTGGGTAGCGCGCCCCGGATGATGACCTCGCCGAGCAGCCAGGGGATCCGCCGCTGGATGAAGCTCGCCTCGTCGGCGCCGGAATCGGACCGGAACAGGGTGGCGAACATGGTGCGGGTGACGAGTTCGTGGACGCGGGAGCGTAGATCACCGCAGTCGCCGGCGGTGAAGGCCGCCGACCAGTCGTCGGCGATGGCGGCGACGTGGCCTGCGTACTCGTTGAGTCGGCCCTGGCGGAATGCCGGGGCGATCATCCGCCTACGTACATCGTGTTCGGTGCCGCTGAGGACGTTGGTGGCGCCGCTGACCAGTTTGCTGATGGCGTCCCGCAGCGCATCGCGATGGAAGGTCCCCGCCCGGCCGAGGCTCACCTCGCGAATGGTCTCCGGCGTGGTGAGCACGTAGGCGGGCCGCGTGCCGAGGTAGATCCGGACGACGGGCCCGAGTTCGGGTAGCGAGGTGAGGAAGGCCCGTGGGTCCCCGGTGACCAGGTGCGCATGGCCGAGTAGCGGCAGTCTCCCTGGGGCGGTGGGGAACTCAGCCGTCATGCGCCATCGTCAGCAGTAGCGTCCTGATCCGGTCGGCGAAGGCCTCGGCCCGGGCGGCGGTGAGGACGGCCGCCGGGTAGCTGGTCTGTATGTTCAGCCGTCCGTGATAGCTGAAGACCATGTGGTGACGTCCGGTGGACAGCGGCAGGTTGTCCGGCGGCCCGCCGCCCGCCAGTACGGCGTAGTTGGCGTTGCCCCTGATCTGGAATTCCCCCGCGTGCACCCCGGCGGGCAGCGTCAACGGCGCGAACTCACCCATGTTCGACACCGAGATCGGCTCGAGGTTGTCGCTGGTGGCCCACCGCGCGATGATGTCGGGAATGTGCAGGCAGGTCTGCTGCACCACACCGTCTTCCAGGTCGGTGTGCAGCTGGCTCAGGATCTGCTCGCCGATGTGCCGCGGATCGTCGGCCGGGTCGACGATGACCTGGGCGCAGGAGTACCCGAGCACATTGGTCCCGTCGGCCTCATCGGCGGGCGGGCTCATCCACCGGCGGATGTTCACGTGCGAGATCAGGCCCATCGGCAGCGGACCGTCGGGGTCCAACAGTTCACGCTCGGCGAGAAGAACGGCACCGCATATCAATCCGTGCAGCGTTTCGTTGAGTGCCTTGGCCGACGCGCGCAGGGCGGCGGTGTCCTCGGCGCTCAGCACGGTGACGATCCGGTGCTGAGCGAATGGGTCCGCGTCCGGGCTGCGGCCGACCGGGTCGCGGAACGGGTACACCACGACACCGTCGAGTCGTTCGGCGCCGCTGCGCGGCCCCTTCGTGACACCGCGGTCGGCCAGCAGCGTCTCCGTGGCGGCCGGTGCGGGCAACGGTTCGGGTACCGGCATCGTGGCGCCGGCCAGGATCTGCGTGTAGTTCTGCCAGAGGATCCCGAACCAGTGGTACACCAGGATGCCGTCGGCAATGGCGTGGTGGGTCACCAGGCTCACCCAGTGCTCGTCGCCGGGCGCCGGGGTGACGTCGAGAAAGGACACCGTCTCCCCGATGCCGATGGGGGTCGTGGTGTGCTGTGCCGGATCGACCCGGCCGCTGGTCAACGGCGGCGCGGGCGTAGACGCCTCGACGATGAGTTCCGGCCCGGCGGCTCCGAAGCCGATCCGGCCGGTCAGCACGGGGTTGCGCTGTACCAACCGATTCCACGCGGCGTGCAGCGCGTCCAGGTCCAGTGGTCCGGTCATCCGGCTCGCCATCACGGTCGTCTCGCAGACCAGCGCATGGATCGTCTCGAACGGAGACAGCGCCCGGCCCTGCGGGCAGCGCACCGTGGGGGGAACCGTCTCCAGCATGAGGCCTCCTGTGCATGTGGTGTTCCGTGATTCTTTCGGCACACGCACCGGGGGACCTAGGTACAGCGGTACTCGTTTATCGGTTCTGGGAGAACGCCCGCAACGATTCGACCTGCGCCGGGTCCAGTGACGGGCGCACGTTCTCGCGGGCCTTGGCCACGTCCTCGGCGGTGACGTCGGCCGCGTCGATGGAGCGCCGCATCGCCGTCAGGGCGGCTTCGCGCAGCAGCGCAACACAGTCCGCGGCGCTGTACCCGTCCAGATCCTCGGCCAGCGCATCGAGGTCCACATCGTCGGCGAGCGGGATGGACTTACCCGACGTGCGCAGAATGTCCTTGCGTGCCTGCGCATCCGGGGGTTCGACGAACACCAGCTTCTCCAGCCGGCCCGGGCGCAGCAGCGCCGGGTCGATCAGGTCGGGACGGTTGGTGGCGCCCAGCACCACCACATCGCGCAGCGGGTCGATGCCGTCCAGTTCGGTCAGCAGTGCGGCCACCACCCGGTCGGTCACCCCGGAATCGTGGCTCTGCCCGCGTCGCGGTGCGAGTGCGTCGATCTCGTCGAGGAACACCAGCGAGGGCGCCGAATCGCGTGCGCGGCGGAACAATTCGCGCACCGCCTTCTCCGAGGATCCGACCCACTTGTCCATCAGCTCGGCGCCCTTGACGGCGTGCACGCTGAGGCGGCCCGAACTGGCCAGCGCGCGCACCACGAACGTCTTACCGCAGCCGGGAGGTCCGTAGAGCAGCACGCCGCGCGGGGGTTGCACGCCGAGGCGGGCGAAGGTGTCCGGGTGCTGCAGCGGCCACAGCACCGCCTCGGTGAGCGCCTGCTTGGTCTCGACCATGTCGCCGACGTCCTCGAGGGTGACCGAACCGACGGCCACCTCCTCGGTGGCCGACCGGGACAGTGGGCGGATGATCGACAGCGCCCCGTTGAAGTCATCCTGGGTCAGTGCGGGCGGCTGCCCGTCGGCGCTGGCCCGCGCGGCGGCCCGCAGAGCRGCCTCGCGGACCAGGGCGGCCAGGTCGGCGACGACGAAACCGGGTGTGCGTTCCCCGATCTCGTCGAGGTTCAGGTCACCGGCGGGTACCCCGCGCAGCAGCACCTCCAACAGGGCCCTGCGGGTCGCGCCGTCGGGCAGGCTCAGCCCGAGTTCGCGGTCACACATATCGGGTGCCCGCAGCCGCGCGTCGACGTTGTCGGGTAGCGCCGAGGTGGCGATGAAGGCGGCGCCCTTGGTGGACACCGCGTTGCGCAGTTCGGTGAGGATCAGGGTGGCCACCGGTTCGGCGGTGGCGGGCAGCAGCGCGTCGATGTCGGTGATGAGCAGCACACCGCCGCCGTCGCGGACCGAGTTGACCGCGGACGCCACACTGGACAGCCGGTCCTCGGCGCGCAGCGCGCCGACCTCGGGTCCGTCCAGTTCGATCAGCCGGCGCTCGGCGCAGACCGCCCGCACCAGGGTGGACTTGCCCACACCGGCGGGCCCGGACACGAGCACACCGAGATTGGCTGTGGCGCCCAGGCTTTCCAGCAACTGCGGCTCGTCGAGCGCCAGCTTGAGCCATTCGGCCAGCTTGCCGGCCTGCACGTGGGCACCCTTGAGATCATCGAGTGGGATCGCGGGTGCGGCCGGCGCCTGGCTGGGGGTGGCCGGGGTGGTGACGGTGGTGCCGTCGCCCCAGCAGACATTCGAATTGGGTTGCACGCTCACGGTTCCGGCCGGATCCACGTCGGTCACCGTCAGCAGCTCGGAGGTCCAGGTGATGCCCACCGAGGTGGTCAGCGCGGTGGTCGCCGCCGATGTCGAGGTGCCCGGGCCGAGATCGCGGGGCAGCAGCGAAACGGTGTCGCCGACGGTCATCACCTTGCCCAGCAGCGCCATGCGCAGCGTCGCCGGCGTCACCGACTGGGTGGCCAGCCGGGAACCGGTCAGGGTGACCGAACGGGCGCCGAACACCGTCACCGGGGCCACCACCACCTCCGCGTTCTCCCGCAAACCGGCGTTGGACAGCGTCACATCGTCGACCAGTGCCACCCCGGCCGGGGTGCCGCCGGGTGCCAGGCCCACCACCGCCGCGGTGCTGCGCGCACCCAGCAGGGACACCGCGTCCCATTCACGGATGCCCAAGGCGGCGATGGCCTCGGGATGCAGGCGCACCACCCCGCGCCGGCTGTCCAGGGCCGAGGTGGTCAGCCGGGCGGTCAGCCGGAGTTCGGTCATTTGCGGCCCTGCGGCTTGCGCAGGCCCAGCCGCGACATAGAGCGGCGGTGCGGCTGGGCGGCGCGGCGGATCTCGCGGCGGGCCTGACGGCGTTGGCCCGGTTTGTCGTTCCACGTCTCCGGTCGTGCCGCAACCCAGCGTTGACTGCGGATGGTGAAGGGGATGACGCAGACGTAGCCGACCACGATGAGCAGCAGCAGCACGTAGGGGAACAGCAGCAGCGCGGCGGCTGCAGCGGCGATGGCGATCAACAGGAACGGCGCCGCGTTGGGCGGCATCGAGACCGATTTCAGCGCCAGCGTGGGGATGCGGCTGACCAGCAGGGTGGCGTTCGCCGCGAACCACAGACACACGAACCAGGGTGCGGTCCACCAGCCCTGGCCGAACTGCAGCATGGCGGCCAGCGGCGCGATGACGCCGACGGCCCCGCAGGGCGCGGGCATGCCGGTGAAGTACTGCCGCGTGTAGGCGGGTTTGGTGGTGTCGTCGAGCAACGCGTTGAAGCGCGCCAACCGCAGCACGATGCACACGCAGTACAGCAGCGCGAAGATCCAGCCCACCGGGGACGTCGGCAGCAACGTCACGTACACCACCAGCGCGGGCGCCACGCCGAAGTTCACCGCGTCGGCCAGCGAGTCGATCTCGGCGCCCATCCGCGACTGGGCATCCAGCGCGCGGGCGATGCCGCCGTCGATACCGTCCAGGATCGCGGCGGCGCCGATCAGCGCGAGGGCGATATGAGGCTGGTCGTCGAGCGCGAACTTGATGGACGTCAGCCCCGCGCAGATCGCCAGCACCGTGGTGGCGCTCGGCAGGATGCGCATCGCCGCCGGGCGTGGTTTGGTGCGTTGCATCAGGGCAGCTCGGCTAGGACGGTTTCCCCGCCGATGGCCCGCTGGCCGCTCTCCACCAGCACATGGGCATCGGTGGGGAAGTAGGTGTCCAGCCGGGAGCCGAACCGGATCAGTCCGTAGGTCTCGCCGAGGGCCAGCTTGTCACCGGTGTGGGCGCTGCACACGATGCGCCGGGCGATCAGTCCGGCGATCTGCACGGCGACGATGTCCACGCCGTCCTCGGTGCGCAGCCACAGGCTGTTGCGTTCGTTGTCCTCGCTGGCGGTGTCCTTGTCCGCGGAGAGGAACTTGCCCGGGCGGTGCTGCACCGCCATGACCTCGCCGGCCACCGGCGCGCGCTGCACGTGCGCGTCGAAGATGGACAGGAAGATGCTGATCCGCTTCATCGGGGCGTCGCCGATGCCGAGTTCCGCGGGCGGCACCGCGGTGTCCAGCAGGGTGACCAGCCCGTCGGCCGGTGCCACGACGACACCGGGACGGCTCGGGGGCACGCGGGGCGGATGCCGGAAGAACAGTGCGCTGAAGCTCGCGGCGCCGAGACCGGCATTGCGCAGCCAGCGTCGGTTGCGGCCGGCGGCCGCCAAGCCCAGCCCGCCCGCGATGAACGGCAGGCCGGCCTGATGGACCGGAGGGACGGTGGAACGGACGAGTTCGATGAAGCGTTGCGCTTCTGAGCGGTCGTCATCGGGTGATCGCGCAGGTCTGGCCATATTGGCTCCCGATTCTACGTTGGACGGGGGTTTCAGCGGCTGGACAGGTCCCACACGTCGACCTGTGACCCGGCGGCCACCTTGTCGACACCCTGGGGGATGTCCAGCAGGCAGTTCGACGAGGCCAGCCAGCGCAGGTGGTGCGAGGCGGGCGGTCCGTAGCTGGTGACGATGTCGCCAGTGAGCACACCGCGGCGGAACTGGCGTTTGCCGGCCGGGGAGGTCAGGTCCTCGGCGAGGGTGGCGGTGATGCGGGGGCGATCGGCAAGCAGTCCCATCGCGGCGCGCAGCGGCGGACGCAGGAACACCTCGAAGGACACCAGGGCGCTGACCGGGTTGCCGGGCAGCGTGACGATCGGGACGCCGGCCACCCGCCCGCAGCCCTGCGGCATGCCGGGCTGCATGGCCACCTTGGTGAACTCGACCTCGCCGCCCAAGGCGTCCTTGACCACCTCGTAGGCCCCTGCGCTCACCCCGCCGGTGGTGATGATCAGGTCGGCCTGCCCGGCGTGGGCTTCCAGTGCGGCGCGGAACGCGGCGACGTCGTCACCGACCATCGTCGAGGCGATCACCTCGGCGCCCGCGTCGCGGACGGCGGCGGCCAGCATCACCGCGTTGGACTCGTAGATCTGGCCGGGCAGTAGCGCAGTGCCGGGCGCGACCAGCTCCGTTCCCGTCGACATCACCAGCACCCGGGGCCGGGGCAGCACGCTGACCTCGGCCAGCCCCAGCGCGGCGACCAGGCCCAGCGCTGCCGGGGTGAGCAGCTGGCCGGCCCGCAGCACCGTGGTGCCGGCGGCGACGTCCTCGCCGGCGCGCCGGATGTGCTGACCGTCTTTGGTGGCGGCACGGATCTGCACCTGTTCGGCGCTGGTCGAGAAATCCGCGTCCGTCGACTCGACGGGAACCACGGTGGTGGCCCCCGGCGGCAGCGGCGCCCCGGTCATGATGCGTTGTGCGGTACCGGGTTTCAGCGGCTGGGTATCGGTGCGCCCGGCCGGGATGTCATCGGTGACCGGCAGCGTCACCGGGTTCTCGGCAGTGGCTGCGGCGATGTCGGTGGCCAGCGCCGCGAACCCGTCCATCGCCGAGTTGTCGAAACCGGGCAGCGACAGCGCGGCGACCACGTCGGTGGCCAGCACCAGCCCAAGCGCGTCCCCGGGTGCCAGCACCACCGCCGGGCGGGCCTGCACCAAATCGGCGATGACCCGCTGGTGCTCCTCGACCGAACGCATCAGAGCGGGAACGTCACGCCGGTCAGTTCCTCGGACACYGTCCACAGCCGCTGCTGGATGGCGATGTCGTGGGACTGGGCGCTGGAGGTCACCAGATGCGGATGGCCGACGATTCCCATGGAGGCGATCGGGAAGGCCGGTCCGTAGTACTGCCCGCCGCGGACATCCTTGGCGGTGGCGGCGCGCAGGGTGGCCAGCGCGCCGACCAGCGGCGAGTTGGTGACCAGGCCGGCCAGGGTGTCGAAACCGGGCAGGGTGTTGCCGGGGGTGTGCCGCATCAGTTCGGTGTTGGAGACACCGGGATGGGCTGCCACCGACAGGGTGTTCTTGCCGGCCAGGCGGCGGTTCAGGTCGTAGCTGAACATCAGGTTGGCCAGCTTGGCCTGCCCGTAGGCGGCGACGCGGTTGTACTTCTTGCGTTCCCACTGCAGATCGTCGAAGTCGATCTTGGCCTGATTGCGGTGCGCGATGCTGGCGACCGTCACCACCCGTGAATTCTCCACGGGCAGAATGTTCTCCAACAACAGTCCGGTGAGGGCGAAGTGGCCCAGATGGTTGGTGCCGAACTGCAATTCGAAACCGTCGGCGGTGGTCTGCTTCGGTGGGTACATCACGCCGGCGTTGTTGATCAGCAGATCGATGCGCGGGTGGTCGGCCTTGAGCTGCGCGGCCGCGGTGCGGACCGACTCCAGTGACCCCAGGTCGAGGGCCACCACCTTGAGGTCGGCATCGGGTACGGCGGCGCGGATCTTGGCCGCGGCCTGGTCACCCTTGGCGGTGTCGCGCACCGCGATGACGACCCGGGCGCCGCGGTCGGCGAGCACCCTGGCGGTTTCGTAGCCGAGGCCGGTGTTGGAACCCGTGACGATCGCGACCCGCCCGGACTGGTCAGGGACATGTGCTTCGGTCCATTTCTGGCTCATGCCTAGAACATACGGTCCCGGACCGCCATGCTCGAGTGATGGGTGCACCCGTGCTGATGAGGGAACCGGCCTATCCACCCAGTCGCAGCGCACCGTTGGTGTGGGCGCTGGGTGCGGCGATTCCATGGCTGGCCGTCGCGTTGGGCCAGGTGGTGTGGTTCGTCCTGGACGGCCGGATGCCCTGGCTGCATGTGGGCGTCGCGGCCGCCACCATGGTGGGCGCGCTGGTCTCGGTGGTGGTCGCTCCGATCTGGCGCTACCGGGTGCACCGATGGGAGATCAGCCCGCAGGCGGTGTTCACCCGCAGCGGATGGCTGGTGCAGGAACGCCGTATCGCGCCGATATCGCGGGTGCAGACCGTCGACACCTACCGCGGGCCGCTGGACCGGCTGTTCGGCCTGGCCAATGTGACGGTGACAACGGCGTCCTCGGCGGGGGCGGTGCGCATCGTGGCCCTCGACGCGTCCGTCGCCGACCAGGTGGTCGCCCAGCTGACCGACATCGCCACCCTCGGCGGCCACGATGCGACATGAGTAGTGCGGTCTGGCAACGTCTTTCGCCGCGCATGCTGTTGGTCCACCCGGTGCACGAAGTGCTCAACCAGCTGCCGTTGCTGATCGGGGCGATCGTGCTGGGGTCGGCCACCCAGAATCCGGTGTGGTCGCTGGTCGGCGTCGGCGTCATCGTGATGCTGGGATTGGCCAGATGGTTCACCACCAGTTATCGGATCGACGAACGCGACATCATGCTGCGCACCGGGCTGCTGCAGCGTAATGAACTGTCGGTGCCGCGCAACCGGATCCGTTCGGTGCAGACCGAGGCGCGGCTGCTGCACCGACTGCTCGGGTTGACCGTGCTGCGCGTCTCCACCGGACAGGAGGCCAAGGGCGACAACGCTTTCGAGCTCGATGCGGTGCGCTCCGATCAGGTCGCCGGGCTGCGGGCGGTATTACTGGGCGAGCAACGCGACGATGCCCCCGCGGGCGAGCCGTTGGCGTCCTGGGCGCCGTCATGGCTGCGCTACAGCCCGCTGAGCTGGTCGGGACTGCTGATGATCGGTGCCGCGCTGGGCGTGGCGTACCAGGCGGGACTCGGTGATGTGCTGCAGCAGTGGGTGCTGCTGTTCGGCGGTCCCTGGCTGATCGTCGGCGCGGTGCTGGCCGGGGTGGTGTTGGCGGTCGGGCGATCGCTGCTGACCTACGGGAACCTGGCGCTCACCCGTCGTGCCGACACGCTGAATCTGGTGCACGGGCTGCTGAAGGTCCGGGAACACACCTATGACCTGCGCCGCCTGCGCGGCGGCACACTGCGCGAGCCGCTGCTGGTGCGCGCGCTGGGCGGGGCCCGGTTGGACGCCGTGATGACCGGCGTGGCGGGAGCGGGGGAGTCGTCGCTGCTGCTGCCGGCCTGCCCGGTCGGCACCGCGCGGGGCGTGCTGAGCGAACTGGTCGGAAACGCCGACGTGGTCGCCGGTCCGTTGGTGGCGCATGGGCCCGCCGCGGTGCGGCGGCGGTGGGTCAGGGCGTTGTTGGTTCCGGTGGGTGTCGCGGTGGTGCTGCCGTTGCTCGCGGTGCCGGGGTGGGCCTGGGGGCTCTGGGGTGTGCTTCTCGTGGCGTGTGCGGGCCTGGCGGTGGACCGGGTGTGTGCGCTGGGTCACCGGGTGGACGGACAGTGGCTGGTGAYCCGCGCCGGCAGCGTCGAACGACGGCGGGACTGCGTGCAGACCGCGGGCATCATCGGGTGGACCGTGCGCCAGACCTGGTTTCAGCGTCGCGCCGGGGTGGCGACCCTGGTGGCGGCCACCGCCGCGGGTACCAAACGCTATGTGCTGATCGATGTGCCGGCCGAGATGGCATGGACGGTGGCGGCGACGGCCTCCCCGTGGGTCGCAGACAGCGTGTGGTGCGCCTAGTCTCGCTGCATGGCAATCGGTGGAGTGCTTTTCGATATCGACGGGGTGCTGGTGACCTCGTGGCAGCCGATCGACGGTGCCGCCCGGACGCTGCAGGTGCTGGCGGACAACCAGATTGCCCGGTCCTACCTGACCAACACCACCACCCGCACCCGCACCCAGATCGCCGACCTGCTGAGCACCGCGGGGATGTCGGTGAGCCCCGACGAGGTGATCACCGCCGCCGCGCTGACGGCCGACTACGTCCGGGACCGGTATCCGGGGGCGCGATGTTTTCTGGTCAACAGCGGCCAGATCGCCGAGGACATGCCGGGCATCGACATCGTCTACTCCAGTGACTGCAGCGGACACAGCGCCCCGGAGACCCCCGATGTGGTGCTGCTCGGCGGAGCCGGCCCGGAGTACAGCCACCTCACCCTGTCCTGGGTGTACGACTGGATGGCCCAGGGCGTGCCGGTGGTCGCCATGCACCGCAGCATGTCGTGGACCACCACCGACGGATTGCGCATCGACACCGGGATGTACCTGCACGGTATGGAGGAGTGCTCGGGGCGCAAGGCGACCGCCGTCGGCAAGCCCGCCCCCGAAGGATTCCTGTCCGCCGCCGGACGGCTCGGGGTGGATGCCGACGAGATGTACATGGTCGGTGACGACCTGAACAACGATGTGCTGGCCGGTCAGGTGGTCGGCATGACGGGCGTGCTGGTGCGCACCGGGAAGTTCCGCCAGGACACGTTGGATCGTTGGGCCGCAGACGAATTCGCCATGCAGCCCGGCCACGTCATCGACTCGGTGGCCGATCTGCCGGAGTTGTTGGGGCTTTAGCGCTGCGACGCACTCAGGCTGCGCACCGCGTCGATGCGCGCCTTGATCTGCTCGCCGGAGGCCGCCGCCAGCGGTGGGCCGCCGCAGATCTGGCGTAGCTCGTTGTGGATCTGCCCGTGCGTCTTGCCGGTGCGGTGATGCGCTATCGACACCAGGGTGTTCAGCTCGCGCCGGAGTTCCTGGAGCTGGCCGTGCGTGGTGCGCGGGGCGGGCAGCCCGGCCGCGCCCGCCGCGGCGGTCCGCTTCTGCAACTGCTCGTCCTGGCGGCGGCTCAGCAGATCGCGCATCTGGCCGGCGTCGAGCAGCCCGGGAATGCCGAGATAGTCGGCCTCCTCGTCACTTCCGGCCGCGGCCGCGGTGCCGAACGACGACCCGTCGAAGATGACCTGGTCCAGTTCGGCGTCGGCGCCCAGGGACTCGAAACCCCGGTCCTGATCGGTCTTCTCGTCCTTGGTCTTGTTCGCGTCCTCGATCAGCTCGTCGTCCAGGCCGTCGGATTCACGGTGCGGTTTGCCCAGCACGTGGTTGCGCTGGGCTTCCAGCTCGCTGGCCAGTTGCAGCAGGTTGGGCACCGAGGGCAGGAAGATGCTGGCCGTCTCGCCCGCCTGCCTGCTGCGCACGAAACGCCCGATGGCCTGGGCGAAGAACAGCGGCGTCGACGCACTGGTGGCGTACACGCCGACCGCCAGCCGGGGCACGTCCACACCCTCGGACACCATGCGCACCGCAACCATCCAGGGCTCCGACGAGTCGGAGAACTCCGAGATGCGCTTCGAGGCCGTCGGATCATCGGAGAGCACCACGGTCGGGTTGGTGCCGGTGATCGTGGTCAGCAGCTTCGCGTACGCGCGCGCGGTGGTCTGGTCGGTGGCGATGATCATGCCGCCGGCATCGGGCACATGCTCGCGCTTCTGCATCAGCCGCTTGTGGGCGGCGGCGATGACCGCGGGCATCCACTGGCCCTCGGGGTTGAGCGCAGTGCGCCAGGCCCGCGCGGTCTGCTCGGCGTTCAGCGGTTCGCCGAGGCGTGCGGCATGTTCCTCGCCGGCGCTGTCGCGCCAGCGGGCCTCACCGGAGTAGGCCATGAACACCACGGGTCGCACCACGCTGTCGGCAAGGGCGTCGGCGTAGCCGTAGACGTGGTCGGCCTTGGAACGCTGGAATCCCGCCCCGTCGGTCTCATAGGTGACGAACGGGATGGGGCTGTCATCCGAGCGGAACGGCGTCCCGGTCAGCGCGAGGCGCCGCGTCGCGTCGTCGTAGGCCTCCCGGATGGCGTCGCCCCACGTCTTGGCATCTCCGCCGTGGTGGATCTCGTCGAAGATGACCAGCGTCTTGTAGTTCTCGGTGCGCACCCGGTGCCGGGTCGGGTGGCTGGCCACCTGGGCGTAGGTGACGACGATCCCGTGATAGTCGCTGGAGGTCTGTGCCGCCGAGTTGCTGAACTTGGGGTCCAGCGCCATCCCGAACCGGGCGGCCGCCTGGGCCCACTGGGTCTTGAGATGCTCGGTGGGCACCACCACCACGACCTGCGTGACGGTGCCGTCACCGAGCAACTCCGCGGCGATGCGCAACGCAAAGGTGGTCTTACCGGCACCCGGCGTCGCGACAGCCAGGAAGTCCTTCGGCCTGGCGGCGAGATACTTCACCAACGCCCGGCGCTGCCAGCCCCGCAAAGCCTGGGTGCTGGGCGCTTCGTATGCCCGCACCCGGACTCCTATCTGGTCGAAGGGCAGTCTAGGGCAATGGGTTCCGTGTTCGCATATCCGCAGGAGACGTGTCGCTGATCCGGTGGATCAGACCCCGAAATTGACGCCGGTGAGCTCCTCGGAGACCGCCCACAGCCGGCGCTGCAGGTCCAGATCGTAGGACTGCGCGCTGCTGGCCACCACGACCGGGTTGCCCTTCTGCTGGCCGATGCCGTCGGGGCCGTAGTACTGGCCGCCGAGCGCGCCGGGGTCGGTGGCCGCCCGCAGTGAGGGTAGCGCCCCGCCCGCCGGGCTCTGCGCGATCAGCGGCGCGACGAGCTGGAAGGCACGTTCCACCGGCTTGGGGACGTTGCGTGCCAGCTCGGTGGTGGACGTGCCCGGGTGGGCGGCCAGGGCGATGGTCCTGCCGCGCGGGGCGAGGCGGCGCTGCAGTTCGTAGGTGAACAGCAGGTTGGCCAGCTTCGACTGCGTGTAGGCGCCCATCCGGCTGTAGGAGCGTTCCCACTGCAGGTCGTCGAAGTGGATGGCGCCGCCCATCTTGTGGCCGTTGCTGCTGACCGTGACGATGCGGGCGCCGTCCACATCGAGGATGGCGTCGAGCAATAACCCGGTGAGCGCGAAGTGGCCCAGATGGTTGGTGCCGAACTGCAGCTCGAAACCGTCCTTGGTGGTGCCCTTCGGCGTGGTCATCACGCCGGCGTTGTTGATCAGCAGGTCGATCTTGTCGTGACCGCCCTTCAGCGCCTCGGCGGCCTCGCGGATGGAGGCCAGCGAGGTCAGGTCGAGTTCCTGGACCGTCACATTCCCGGACATCTGCGCGGCGGCCTGTTTGCCCTTGGCGGCGTCGCGCACCGCGATGACGACGTCGGCGCCCTTGGCGGCCAGCGCCTTGGCGGTCTCGAAGCCCAGCCCGGTGTTGGCACCGGTGATGATGGCCGTGCGGCCGGTCTGGTCCGGAATGTCGGCGGTGGTCCATGTGGTCATGAGGGATATCCTGTCAGAAGTGGAGGAGTCGTTCCGTATAGACGGAACGCACGCCCCGCTTTGTTTAGTTCCCGGGAGGTCGAAAACGATGCGCGCCGATGCGGCACGGAACCGCGCCCGGGTGCTCGAGGTGGCCTATGACACCTTCGCCGCCGACGGCCTCGGGGTGCCCATCGATGAGATCGCCCGGCGCGCCGGCGTCGGCGCCGGAACCGTCTACCGCCATTTCCCGGCCAAGGAGGATCTGTTCCGGGCGGTGATCGAGGACCGGATGCGGCACATCGTCGACGAAGGACGCGCACTGCTCGATTCGGATCCGGCCGGAGCGATCTTCACGTTGATGAGAGCCATGGTGCTCGACTGGGGCGCCACCGACCGCGGACTGGTCGAGGCCTTCGCCGGTGCCGGGCTCGACGTCAACCGTGCGGTGCCCGAGGCCGAAGCCGAGTTCCTCGGCATGGTCGGGGACCTGCTGGCCGCCGGCCAGGCCGCCGGAACCGTGCGCGCCGATGTCACGGTGCCGGAGGTCAAAGGGCTCGTGGTGGGTCTGCAGGCGATGCAGGCCTACAACTCGGCGGTCGCCRAAACGGGTTTGGCCGTCGTGTTCGACGGGCTACGCGGCAAGTGAACAGGGGCTAACCAACCTTGCACTCGCCATGGGAGAGTGCTAAAAATGACGTTGGCACTCTCGATCTGTGAGTGCTAGGTCGGGCCGGTGAGGCAGGGAGCACACCCACGCCGTCCGTCGCGGGCACTGAACCCGACCAAAAAAAGACGTGCAATTCCCAACCGGAGGAATCACCTCGCAATGGCCAAGACAATTGCGTATGACGAAGAGGCCCGCCGCGGCCTCGAGCGGGGCCTCAATGCCCTCGCTGACGCCGTAAAGGTGACGCTCGGCCCCAAGGGTCGCAACGTCGTCCTGGAAAAGAAGTGGGGCGCCCCCACGATCACCAACGATGGTGTGTCCATCGCCAAGGAGATCGAGCTGGAGGACCCGTACGAGAAGATCGGCGCTGAGCTGGTCAAAGAGGTCGCCAAGAAGACCGATGACGTCGCAGGCGACGGCACCACCACCGCCACCGTGCTGGCCCAGGCACTGGTTCGCGAAGGTCTGCGCAACGTCGCGGCCGGCGCCAACCCGCTCGGCCTGAAGCGCGGCATCGAGAAGGCCGTCGCGGCCGTCACCGAGCGCCTGCTCTCGACCGCCAAAGAGGTCGAGACCAAGGAGCAGATCGCTGCCACCGCCGGTATCTCCGCCGGTGACCAGTCCATCGGTGACCTGATCGCCGAGGCGCTGGACAAGGTCGGCAACGAGGGTGTCATCACCGTCGAGGAGTCCAACACCTTCGGCCTGCAGCTCGAGCTCACCGAGGGTATGCGCTTCGACAAGGGCTACATCTCGGGTTACTTCGTGACCGACGCCGAGCGCCAGGAAGCCGTCCTGGAGGATCCCTACATCCTGCTGGTCAGCTCCAAGGTCTCGACCGTCAAGGACCTGCTGCCCCTGCTGGAGAAGGTCATCCAGTCCGGCAAGCCGTTGCTGATCATCGCCGAGGACGTCGAAGGCGAAGCCCTGTCGACCCTGGTGGTCAACAAGATCCGTGGCACCTTCAAGTCCGTCGCCGTCAAGGCCCCGGGCTTCGGTGACCGCCGCAAGGCCATGCTGCAGGACATCGCGATCCTGACCGGTGGCCAGGTTGTCAGCGAAGAGGTCGGCCTCTCCCTGGAGACCGCGGACATCGCCCTGCTGGGCACCGCCCGCAAGGTCGTCATCACCAAGGACGAGACCACCATCGTCGAGGGCTCGGGCGACTCCGATGCCATCGCCGGTCGCGTGGCCCAGATCCGTGCCGAGATCGAGAACAGTGACTCCGACTACGACCGCGAGAAGCTGCAGGAGCGCCTGGCCAAGCTGGCCGGCGGCGTTGCAGTCATCAAGGCCGGAGCTGCCACCGAGGTGGAGCTCAAGGAGCGCAAGCACCGCATCGAGGACGCCGTCCGCAACGCGAAGGCTGCCGTCGAAGAGGGCATCGTCGCCGGTGGCGGCGTGGCTCTGCTGCAGTCGGCTCCGGCGCTCGACGAGCTGAAGCTCGAGGGTGACGAGGCCACCGGTGCCAACATCGTGCGTGTCGCGCTGTCGGCTCCGCTCAAGCAGATCGCCTTCAACGGTGGTCTGGAGCCCGGTGTCGTCGCCGAGAAGGTGTCGAACCTGCCCGACGGTCACGGCCTGAACGCCGCGACCAACGTGTACGAGGACCTGCTGGCCGCCGGCGTTGCCGACCCGGTCAAGGTCACCCGCTCGGCGCTGCAGAACGCGGCGTCCATCGCGGCGCTGTTCCTCACCACCGAGGCCGTCGTCGCCGACAAGCCGGAGAAGGCGTCCGCTCCCGCGGGCGACCCGACCGGTGGCATGGGCGGTATGGACTTCTAAGTCCCTTTCACGAGAAAAGCCCCGGTGCGCTCGCGTGCCGGGGCTTTTTCGTGTCCTTGTGCTGACGCAATGTCACTCTGACAGCGGCGTCATGCCTATATATCCACCGCGGCGCTGTCAGAGTGACATTGCGATCGGCCCGCGATGTGCGCGCCGGCGGATGACGGACAGAATGTCGGCGACGACAACGTCCCAGCGATAGACAACATCCTCATAGGTCAGTCGAATCACCAAGAACCCCAAGCCTGCGGCCACTCGGTCCCGCGTCCGGTCGGTCTGATATCTGGGGAGGTGGTGCTCACGGCTGTCGGCTTCGATGATGAGCCGATCGCCCACGAGAAAGTCGACTCGGCCCACTCCCGGTACGTCCACTTGGGACCGTAATCCGATTCCCAGGGCTCGAAGCCGCAACCGGATGACCGTCTCGGTGCCGGACTCGCTCTTGCCGTCGCATCGTCCGGCGAGGTTCAGATGGGCGAAACGTGACGCCGCCACAATCGCGCGGGCATCCGCCATCTCGATCATGTGCTTGTTCAGCATCGAGTCCAGCACCACGACGACGCCCTCGGCATCGAGGCAGTTCGCCGCCGACGCGACCGCGATGTCCGCGGGATCGACGGCACCGACGATGGGCGGGTCCAGTCGATACGGATGGCAGGACCTGACTCCCGCACGGGTCCGGCGTGCCCGGGAGGAGTACCGGATGTGCAGGGCGGAATCGGGAACCCAGACGCGGCGTAGGCGCAGCGCCGAGACGCACGTCAGGACACCCCCGGCTGAGACCGCGCGGACGACCTGCGGGTCGGCAGATTGACTGGCGTACCAGCCGCGCCGAACCTGCAGCCAACCCTGCCTTGTGATTTGCGACGGTGATACCCCGGCGGTACGCAGCTGCGCGGCGGACACCACGCCGCCGTTCGCCGCGAGAACGTGCGCAATCCCTGCCACCGATCAATTGCAGCTCACGAAAAGTGGTGAACGACAGCCCCAGATGCCAACCTGTGGATAACTCGGCCAGGTACTGATCAGCTTTTCAGCGGAACACAATCGTGCAGACCTCCGGGATCGGTACCCTCGCCGGGCTCGATGGCGCTGCGGTGCAACACCGCGCGACTCGGCGTCAGGCGCACGCCGGCCTCGGTGACCTCGGCGGTCCCGTCGACGATCAGCGAATAGCCCGTCGGTTCCCGGGGCGGCCACAGCACGGTGACGGCCTCGTGCGCGCCGGCGTTGCGCCGGGTGGTGCCGCCGAGTGGCCCGATGACGAACGCGCCGTCTTCGAAGACCGGTGTCACCGCCACCGTGTGCGCACGGAAATCGTCCCCGACGGTGATCAGGTAGCCGAAGGGGAAGTCGACCAGGGTTTCGGCCAGCTTGTCCAGATCCACCTTGACGCTCATGACGCGAGAATACGGCGCGCCAGGAATAGCGAAGGGTGTCGTGCGATTGTGTGGAGTATGCCGCTTCCCGCTCCGTCACCCGCCAGCACCGCCGTCATCACCGGAGCCTCCGCGGGGATCGGCGCCGATATCGCCCGTGAACTCGTCTCCCGCGGATACGGGGTCACCCTGGTCGCGCGGCGTGAGGACAAGCTGCGCGAGCTGGCCGCCGAACTGTCCGGATCGGTACGTGTCGAGGTCATCGCCTGCGACGTGTCCGATCCCGACGCCCGCGCCGGCCTGTTCGACGAGGTCGAGCGACGCGGACTGCAAGCCGACATCCTGGTCAACAACGCCGGTATCGGCACCATGGGCGCGGTCAAGGACGCGGACGTGGCCCAAGAGATCGCCCAGATCCGGGTGAACGTGGAGGCCGTCATCGACCTGACGACGCGCGCCGTGCAGCTGATGGTCCCGCGTGGTCGCGGTGCCATCCTCAACGTCGGCTCCACCGCCGGTTTCCATCCCTTCCCCGGGCAGGCCGGCTACGCGGCGACCAAGGCGTTCGTGCGCTCCTACACCGACGGACTGCGGGCCGAGCTGGCCGGCACCGGCGTCACCGTGGCGACGCTGAACCCCGGCCCGGTGCGCACCGAGTTCATCGCGGCCGCCGGGATGGACGAGCGCGAATTCGCGGACGCATTCCCGAAATTCATGTGGGTGCCCGCCCGTCAGGTGGCCAAGGCCGGGATCGACGCGCTGGCCGCCGACCGTGGCAGCGTCATCCCGGGCCTGGCAAACCAGGTGTCCACCCGGCTCTTCCAGCTGATCCCGAAGCGGCTGCTGCTGCCCGTGCTGGCCAAGCAGCATCCCGCGCTGAAGCCCGCCGCCTCAGCCGGCTGACGGCCAGGGCCGCATCCAGCCCTCGACGGGCAGATCCAGCCCGTTGCACAGGGTGCAGATGGTCCGATACCACCCCACGGCGATCAGCAGCTCCAACCGCTGTTCCTCGGAGAGGCTGTCTCCCAGTGCTTTCCAGGTTGCTGTCGACCACGAGCCAGATCCTTCGAGCTCGTCGACGGCCGCGATCAGCACGCGCTCATCGGCCGACCACTCGACCGGCGTGCCGGTGACCAGCGCGTCGCACTCGGCATCGGACACCCCGGCGATCGGACCCCAGAACGCCGCTTGGCCGCCCCACTCGTAACCGCAGCCGACCAGCGCGCAGATCCGCAAGATCGCGATGGTGCGCACCCGCGGCGGCAGCAGCGCGTCGACGTAGAGCGCCTCGCCGAGCTTGCGCAGCTTGGCGGCCAGCGCGGGGTGACGCTGCAGCACCCGCACCAGCAGCAACGGTTCATACGTGCGGTCGGGATGGCCCCAGCTGGAGATGCCGGCGGTGTCCTCGTCACTCCACGGGGGAGGCAGCGGTGCGACCCGGCTCATGAGGTCGGCGCTGCCTGGCGCCCGCGCACCAGCCGGCCCGGCCGGGCCTCGGTGGGCACCCCGTTCTCGGCAATGATCTCCCCGGACACGATGGTGGCGACATAGCCGTCGGCACGCTGATCGAGTCGGCGTCCCCCGGCGGGCAGGTCGGCCTTCACCGTCGGCTGGTGCAGCCGCATGGCGGCCGCGTCGATGATGTTGAGGTCGGCCTTGTAGCCGGCGGTCAGCTGTCCGCGGTCCGCCATCCCGACGATCCGCGCCGGCACCGAGGTCAGCTCCTTGATCACCCGGGCCAGGGGCAGTCGCCCCGACGGTCGGTCCCGCACCCAGTGCGTCAGCATGTAGGTGGGAAAGCTTGCGTCACAGATCATCCCGTAGTGCGCGCCACCGTCGCCGAGTCCCAGCACGACGTCATCGCGCTGGATAAGCTCGGCCACGGTGTCCAGTGAGTGGTCCCGGAAATTGGCCAGCGTGACCAACAGCATGGCGTGACCGTCGTCGTCGAGCAGACGGTCGTACGCTTCCTCCAACGGGCTGACGTCGCGGGCACGGGCGCGCGCGCCGATCGAATCCTCGGCCGCGGGTTCATAATTCGGTGGGTCGCCGAGCGGGTACATGTAGTCCCAGGCCTGGGCGGCGAACATCAGCGGATGCCCGTCGCTGGCCGGTGCGTCGGTCAGAATACGTTCGCGGACTTCAGGTTTGCGCATCTCGGCGACCCGCTCGGCGAGCGGCAGGTCGGCGATCTCCCGGTAGGACGGGTACATGACGAAGGGGTTGCCGGACAGATCCAGACCGAGCACCAGCCCGATCGGCCGCGGGAAGATCTGGCCCGTCACGTCGCCGCCGTCCGCGTTGGCCTTCTCCACCATCCGCAGCGCATCGAGATGGATCGGCGGGCCGGCATTGCCGATGGCCAGGGTGAAGGTGACGGGCAGGCCCACCTCGGAGGCCACGTCGAACACCGCCTTCAGCGCGCCCTCGTAGTCACCGGCCATCAGATCGGGCACGAACTGCAGCAGCCCGCCGCCGGCGTCGTCGACGCCACGGGCGATGGCCTCGATCTCGGCGTATTCGGCCTCGTAACTCGGAATCGGCTGTCCGCCCGCGGTTTTGTGCAATGTCAGTCGCGACGATGCGAACCCGACAGCGCCCGCGCGGACGGCCTCCTCGGCGAGCTTGCGCATCAGTGCGAGGTCTTCGGCGGTGGGCAACTCGCGGTCGACGCCGCGCCGGCCCATGACGTACACCCGCAGCGGGGAGTGCGGCAGGAACGCGGCGACATCGATGTCCCGGCGGCGGCTGTCGAGGGCGTCGAGGAACTCGGGGAAGGTCTCCCAGGTCCATGGCAGGCCGTCGACCATCACCACACCCGGGATGTCCTCGACACCGGCCATCACGTCGACGAGCGTGTCGTGATCCTCGGGCCGGCACGGTGCGAAGCCGACGCCGCAGTTGCCCATCACGGCGGTCGTCACGCCGTGCGCCGAGGAGGGTGTCATGCGGTCACTCCAGATGGCCTGTCCGTCGTAGTGGGTGTGCAGGTCCACGAAGCCGGGCGTGACGAGCCGTCCGGTGGCGTCGATCTCGCGGTCGCCGTCGGTGTCGACGGTGCCCACCGCGGCGATCAACCCGCCGGATATCGCGACGTCCCCGATGTACGGATCGCCGCCGAGTCCGTCGACGATGGTGCCGCCCCGAATGACGAGCTCATATGTCATACCCCGAATGTACGGTGACCGTGTGATAGATCACTTCGGAATCAACTGTGCGGATTGGGAGCGGTCGAAGGCTTTCTACGACAAGGTCCTCGGCGTACTGGGGTTCACCCGGCAGATGGATTACCAGGTCGCCATCGGCTACGGCGTCGACGGCAAACCGGACTTCTGGATCGCCGATCTGAACGCCGGGGAGGCGACGGGTCCGAACCGTGAGACGCATTTCGCGTTCCAGGCGRCCGACACCGACGCGGTGCAGGCGTTCTACGACGCCGCGGTGGAACTGGGCGCGGAGTCGTTGCACGCCCCGCGGCTGTGGCCCGAATATCACCCCGGCTACTTCGGGGCGTTCGTCCGGGACCCGGACGGCAACAACGTGGAGGCGGTCTTCCACGGGGCGGCACAGTAACGAAGTCGAGTAGCGAAATACTCACAGCGCCGCGTCACGTCGCTACTTAGTCTGTGCGCGCCGACAGGGGGTCGGCACAGTCACATTCGGGGGAATGACATGACTATTACTGTGCGTGCGCACACAAAATTGATGTCGGCGGTCTTGGCGGCCGGGCTCGTCACCGCCGCGGCTCCGGTGTGGGTGCCGCCCATACAAGAGGCCGCGCCGGCGATCAGCAGCGAGGCGGTGCTGCCGGTGTCGTTCGTGACGGATGTGCTCTACAACGCCGGGGTCGCGGTGAACGGAGTTTCCGAAGCGATCCGATCGCCGCTCCTGGCCGTCACGTCGGTGCCATACAACGCGATCAACGCGTTGGTGACGTCGATACAAGATCCGGACCTGGCAGACAACGTTCTCAGCTATCTGGCTCAGCTGTACCTGAGCACCAATTCGGGACTCAGCGCCTATCCATACCGCGTCGCCACCGGCATCTACTACATCGCGTATGTCCTGCCCGCTCCTATCGGCGACTGGGCAATGGACGCGATCGAAGGGACGATCAACTCCGTCAACTCCCTGTTCGCGGGACTGCCGAACCCGTTCCCGGGTAAGGGGGCGATTGATGCTTTCAACGCGACGACCATCGGCCGTGTGCTGCTGGCGACCCGGTACCTGATCAACACACCGACCAATCTGATCGCCGAGGCGCTCACCTGGCTCGGGTACCAGGCCTACGAAGTAGAGGCGGCGCTGGAATCGGCGATCCGGAACCCCAGCGAGATCCCGGGTCTGCTCAGCACTTTGATGCGCAATGTGCTGGACCCGAATGCGGGGCTGCTAGGAATTGTGACCAGAAACCTGGTCGCCTCGCTCGTGCTCCTGCCGGACCCCATCGGAGCCGGCGTGCAGAACGTGTACGACGACCTGGTGGACGGGTGGGGCGATCTACTCGATGCGCTGCTACCCGCCCCGGTCACACCCACGCCGTTCGCCACGGCGGCGGCTGATGAGTCGGGGTCGGTCCTGGCGACCGCTCGGGTGTCGGACGTACCCGGTGGCGATCCCGCAGTGGTCACCGTGGACGTGCCTGTGGAGTCCGTCGATCCCGTTGCGCCGTCCGACCCGGGGCCTGCCACGACCGGCGGGGTGATCGATGAGCAGGACGACGAGACCGGGAACGAAACCTTCTCTGACGACCAAGAATTGGTGGATTCCGAGGACGAGGAGCAGGTCGTCGTCGACGAGATCCCGGCCGACGAGGAAGAGATCACCGTCGACGACGAAGACAACACCGACCTGGCCGAGACCGATACCGAGGCGGACGAGCAGTCCGATGAGACGGAACCCACCGCTGACACCGACACGGACACCGACACCGACAGCCCGGCGGACAACAGCACCGACAATGACACCGCCGCCGCTGCCTGAAACGCCCTAGAACGATCGTCCTAACGTGGTTTGATGGGCGTCGTGAACGGATCAGCCCTGATGGCAGCGGTATCCGCGGTGGTGGTGCTCGCGGGGTGCGCACCCGCGCAGGACGGTGCGAGCGCGCCGAGTACGACGGTCGGTGAGACGACGAGCCGTCCGACACCCGCGTTCACGCCGCCGGCGGTCACGCTGGATGGCCTCTACGTGATCGAGTGGACCGGCTCGGGGACCCGCAACGGAGTCGCCGTCGACGATCTGCGGCGCGAGAAGAACGGCTGGGCCTTCCGCACCGCGTGCGATGACGATGGGTGCGTCGCCACCGGCGGCGGCATCCCCGACCCGGCGAAACCGCAGACCCCGCTGGCGGCCGTGCGCGTCGCCGATTACGCCGACGGACACTGGACGATGGTGTGGAGCGTGGAGAGCGGTCCGTCCTGTACGGGCGCGGACGGGGTGACCTACAGCGCGCCCGGGTGGTCGATCTGGGACATCGCGGTCGATGCCGCGGGCACGTTGACGCCGACGGTGACGCTGGTGGGTGCCGGCGATTGCCCGTACATCGAAGTGCACCGGCCGATCATGACCAGGAGCGAGGAAACCCTTGGCGGTGTCCCGGTCCCCGACCCGGCGAAGCAACCGGCCCGCATCGCCTCCGCGGCGGCGGGCTTCACCGGCGCATACACGCTGACGCGCACGCCGCGTGGACGGCCGGGTGCCGCGCAGGTGGCGAACCATCAGGTGGCCACGCATTGTCTGCGCACCGAGACCAGATGCGTCACCACATCGGTGAACAGCAAAGCGCCCGAGGACTTCTCGGTGCTTCAGTTCGACGGCAACGGGTTCGGCCGCCGAACCGCCGGGGTGAGTGAGCCCTGCGCTGCCGGTGGCACCGGTGTCGCCGAGGTCGTGGAAACCCTCAAGCCCGACGGGACCGCGGCACCGTTGCGCACGGTGTCCGGCCAACGGGTGGCGACCTTCGGCGCCGGGTGTCGCGGCAGCGTCACCGACGATGTCGAATACGCACTCGCGGCGCAGTGAGTACCTTGGCGGCCATGAGTGATGCAGCCAAGGAACTGCTCCGGGACTCCTTCACCAGACTCGTCGAGCACGTCGACGCGCTGACCGAAGGGCTCACCGATGAGGTGTCGTGGTGGCAGCCGGTGGCCGGTGCGAACAGCGTCGCGTGGCTGATCTGGCACAGCGCCCGGCAGCACGATGTGCAGCTCGCCGATATCGCCGGCACCGAGCAGGTGTGGATCCGGGACGGGTGGCGGGAACGCTTCGGGCTGGACCTGCCGGGCAACGACATGGGTTACGGGCACACCCCCGCCCAGGTCGCCAAGGTCCGGGCCCCTGCTGACCTGCTGGCCGGGTACGCCCACGCGGTGCACAAGGTGACGTTGGAGTACATCGCGTCCATCGATGACGCCGAGTTGGAGCGCGTCGTCGATGACAACTGGGACCCGCCGGTGACGGCCGCTGCCCGGCTGGTCAGCATCGTGGACGACGCGGCGCAGCACCTTGGTCAGGCCCAGTACGTCAAAGGCACCCTGGCCTCGACTTGACAGGTGTCAACCCCGGTGCGAGCTACGTCACAGCCCGGGTTTAACATGGCCCTATGACTGCCACAGCAGACCGTTCCGACGTGTCGACCATCCTGAATCCCGCCACCGGCGCGGTGGCCGGCGAGGTGCGCTGGACCAACCCCGCCGACGTCCCGCAGATCGCCGCCGGCCTGCGCGAAGCGCAACGCGAATGGGAGGCCCGCGGGGCGAAGGGCCGCGCCAAGGTGCTCGCCCGCTACGCCGTCTGGCTGGGCGACAACCGCGATGAGATCGAGCGGTTGCTGATCGCCGAAACCGGCAAATCGGCCACCGACGCGGCACAGGAAGTGCCGCTGCTGATCATGATCCTGTCGTACTACATCAAGACGGTCGAGAAGGCGATGGCGCCGGACAGCCGCCCGGCCCCGCTGCCGTTCCTGTCCATCAAGAAGATCGCCGTGCACTACCGGCCGCGCGCGGTCGTCGGGATCATCGCGCCGTGGAACTACCCCGTCGCCAACGCGATGATGGACGCCATCGGCGCGCTCGCCGCCGGTGCCGCGGTGCTGCTCAAGCCGTCCGAGCGCACCCCGCTGACCGCCGAGGTGCTGCTGCGCGGCTGGCTGGATTCCGGCGCTCCCGAGGTGCTGGCGCTGGCCCAGGGCGCGCGCGAGGTGTCCGAGGCCGTCATCGACAACTCCGACTACATCCAGTTCACCGGATCCTCGGCCACCGGCGTGAAGGTGATGGAGCGTGCCGCGCGCCGGCTCACCCCGGTCAGCCTGGAGCTGGGCGGCAAGGATCCGATGATCGTGCTCGACGACGCCGACGTGGAACTCGCCGCCAACGCCGCGGTGTGGGGCGCGATGTTCAATGCGGGCCAGACCTGCGTGTCCGTCGAGCGGGTCTACGTGCTGGAGCAGGTCTACGACCAGTTCGTCGCCGCGGTGGTCAAGGCCGTGCAGAACCTGAAGGTGGGGTCGGGCGAGGGCTACGACTTCGGCGCACTGATCGACGAGTCCCAGGTGGCGGTCACCGCCAAGCACGTCGATGACGCCCTGGCCAAAGGCGCCAGGGCGCTGACCGGCGGCAAGCGCTCCGAGGGCGCGGGCAGCTTCTACCCGCCCACCGTCCTGGTCGACGTCGACCACTCGATGGCCTGTATGACCGAGGAGACCTTCGGCCCGACCCTGCCCATCATGAAGGTGTCCTCCGTCGGTGAGGCCGTGCGGCTGGCCAACGACAGCCCCTACGGGCTGAGCGCGGCGGTGTTCTCCAAGAATGTCGAGCGCGCCAAGGACATTGCGCTGCAACTGGACTGCGGTGCCGTCAACGTCAACGACGTGATCTCCAATCTGATGTGCACCACCGCCCCGATGGGGGGCTGGAAGACCTCCGGGATCGGTGCCCGCTTCGGCGGCGTCGATGGTGTGCGCAAGTACTGCCGGCAGGAGACCGTGGTGGTGCCGCGACTGAGCGTCGGCGCCGGCGGCAACTACTACAACAACTCGCTCAAGGCGCTGGCCCGGATGAACAAGATGATGACCAAGATGGCGCTGTCGCGGCCCAAGCGCGAAGCAAAGTAGACCACCTGCTGTTCACCCGGACGTCACCGTCTCGTACGTCCGGGTGGATAGCTTCGCCCGGTGACTCTCGATGTTTCCGGCTACGCCGTCCGCGACGATGACGACGACGATCCCGAACTGCTGTTGATGCCCGGCGGCGACGTCGTCGACACCTGGCGGGAGAACTACCCGTACGACGAGCGGATGAAGCGCATCGAGTACGAAGAGCAGAAGCGCCTGCTGCAGATCGAGTTGCTCAAACTGCAGAAGTGGAGCCAGGCCAACGGCCTGCGGCACGTCATCGTCTTCGAGGGCCGGGACGCCGCGGGCAAGGGCGGCACCATCAAGCGGTTCATGGAACACCTCAACCCGCGCGGCGCCCGGGTGGTCGCACTGGAGAAGCCGACCGAGAAGGAACGCACCCAGTGGTATTTCCAGCGTTACGTCCAGCACCTGCCCGCCGCCGGTGAGATCGTCCTGTTCGACCGGTCCTGGTACAACCGGGCCGGTGTCGAGCGGGTCATGGGCTACTGCAGCCCCAAGCAGCACGCCGAGTTCATCCGGCAGGCGCCGCTGTTCGAACAGATGCTGGTCAACGACGGCATCAGCCTCACCAAGCTGTGGTTCTCGGTCACCCAGAACGAACAGCGCACCCGCTTCACCATCCGCCAGGTCGATCCGGTCCGGCAGTGGAAACTCTCGCCCACCGACCTGGCGTCGCTGGACAAATGGGACGGCTACACCGCGGCGAAGGAAGACATGTTCGCCTGGACCGATACCGAGACCGCGCCGTGGACCGTGGTGAAGAGCAACGACAAGAAACGCGCCCGGATCAACGCGATGCGCCACGTGCTGAGTAAGTTCGACTACGACAACAAGGACTACGAGGTGATCGGCCATCCCGATCCGCTGATCGTGGGACGCGCGCTTTCGGACTGACACGGAGAGGGGTGCCATGCGTTCGCTGCTGGCGCTCCTGCTCTGGCTGGTCACCACCGCGCTGCTGGCGCTCAGCGTCCCCGCGCTGTGGACGCAACACAATGTCGTCAGCGTGGACGGGTACTCCGATCTGGCGGCCGGCGCGGCACGCAACCCGGCGCTGCAGCAGCCGATGGCCGCTGAGCTGACCGCCCAGGTGTCCGCCGCCACCGGCGCCTCTGGGGTGCAGGCCACCCTGTTGGAGGCGGCCGCCAATTCCTACACCGCCAGCCCGGTCTTCCCCGGCCAGTTCGCCGCCGTCAACCGGGTGGCGCACCGCTGGTTGTTTACCAACGACGCGCAGGGTCAGTGGGTGGTGGATCTGTCACCGATGCTGGCCGACAGTTCGATCCGGCAGACCCTTGATGGTTTCGGCGTGCAGGTGCCGACGAGCCTGCAGGTTCCGGTGACCGAGAACGAATCAGGCGGTCTGCGGCCGGGCCAGTTGCGTCCTGTCGCGCTGTGGGGCCCGTGGGTCAGCGTCGGGGTGGCGGTGCTGGCCGTCGTGTTCGCCCTGCTGACCCTCACGGCATCCCGTAGGCGCGGCAGAATGTTTGCCGCGCTGGGGGTTTCGGCGCTGCTCGTCGGTGCGGCCGGCTGGGCCGGTATCGAGATCGGCCGCGGCCACGTCGACGACGCGCTGAACCGGACCGCAGGCAACATCCACGCCATCGCCGATGTGATGGTCGATCACGCCGTCGACAGCATGCACATGTGGCTGAACCTCACCCTGACCGTCGGCGGCGGCATGGTGATCATCGGGGTGATCGTGTCGCTGCTCAGCGGGCTGGGCGGATCACGTCAGGAAGACGTCCCCGTCACCCGTAAACGCTGAGGAGTTCAGCGACGGCCGCGCGGCGGTACCCGCTTGCCGCCGGTGGGCTGCGCCAGTCCGGCGGCCACCTCCAGATCGAAGAGCGCGGGTTCGATCAGATCGGCCATCTTGTAGATGTCGGCAGCCACTTCGGGGGTGGTGATGAAACCGAAATCGACCGAACCGCAGTAGCTGAAGCAGGTGACGTTGAGCGCCACGTCGAAGAGCAGCGGCCCCAGCGGCATCAGGCTCTCGACCTTCGCGCCGCCGAGATACAGCGGGAAATCCGGGCCGGGCACATTGCTGATCACCACGTTCATCGGCGCGATCGAGCTACCGATCCCGCTGGCCGCGTAGGCGCGCGAGGCCAACGCGAGCAGGCCGGGCGGCGTGGTCTCGGTGTACCCCATGATCTGGTTCGCGGTGAGTGCCTTGGCCATCTCCTTGGCGCCCTGGGTGTAGGCGTAGATCGCCTTGATGCGTCTGGCGGGGTCGGCGATGTCGCTGGCGAGCACGACCGTCATGGCCGACACCTGGTTTCCCACCCCGTTGTCGGACTCCGAGCGGGTGGACACCGGCACCTGAGAGACCAGTGACTGCTCCGGCAACTCGTTGCGCTCCTTGAGGTAGTCGCGCATGGCACCGGATACCAAGGCGAGCACGACATCGTTGAGCTTGACGCCGAACGCCTCCTTCACCGCCTTGACCCGCTCCAGTGGCACCCGCGCTCCGGCGACCTGGCGGTGCGGTGAGATGGGTGCGTTGAAACGCACTGTCGGCCCGTCGAAATAGCGCGGAGGCTTGTTGACGATGCCGCGCACCGCGATCTGTTGGCGCACCGTCTGCTCGATGAGGCGTGCGATCCGGTAGGGCGTCTTGACGCCGAGATTGATCAGCCCGTTGACGAAGCGCACCTCGGGCCGCGGCAGGCCGACGCCGACGAGAGAGCGGTCGACGTCGACGGCCGGTGGGCGCGGCTCGCGGGTCACGTCGAACAGGATCTCGGTGAGTCCGGCGCCGGAGACACCGTCGACGACGGCGTGGTGCATCTTGGTGATGATCGCGACGCGGCCGCCCTTGAGGCCCTCGATCCACCAGAGTTCCCACAGCGGTTTGGATCGGTCGAGTTTGTAGGACATGAGCCGGCCGGCCAGTTCGTCGAACTCCTTGCGTCCGCCCGGCGCCGGTACCGCGATCCGCCGGATGTGGAAGTCGATGTCGAGATCGTCGTCCTCGACGAACCACGGCCGGTCCATCCCCATCGGGGCACCCGTCACGCGCCAGCGCAGTTGGGGGAGTTCGGGTAACCGGCTGGCGACGAGTTCGCGGACCCGGTCGAAGCTGAAGTCGGGTGCATCGGTCGGGTCGCATATCGCGCACGCCCCGATGTGCATGTGCCAGCCCTCGGTTTCGGCGAACCAGAATGCTGCGTCCACGCTCGATAGCCGGCTCATGGGGGGAGCGTACGCGGAGGGTGGCGGCTATTCGGCGTTGTTCATGCGGTTGCGAAGTTTCTCGACGGCCTGCGCGGCCTTGGCATCCAGCGGTGCCCGTTCGGCTTTCGTGGTGGCCGAGGTGATGGCCAGCGCGATGAGCACATCGGCCGCCGTGATGAACAGCCCGGCCCAGTACATCCATCGGATGGTGGTGTCCGGTTGGGCGCCGAAGTAGGTGAACAGGAAGATCGGACCGACGATGCCGCACACCAGCGTCATCGCCTGGATGACGAGATAGCGTTTGAACGTCGAGAATCCGGACATCGGCGTCAGCATAGCGGCGCAGGCGTTGCGGCGATCGGACAAATTACCGTCGTGGTTACAGTAGCGTCGCCACGATGCTGCGCGTCATCCAATGGGCCACCGGATCCGTCGGCCGGCAGGCTGCCGCGGCCGTGCACCGGCACCGCGACCTGCAACTCGTCGGCGCCTACGTCCACAACGCGGCCAAGGCCGGCCGCGATGTCGGCGAGATCTGCGGGATCGGCGATATCGGGATCACGGCCACCGATGACGCCGACGAGATCGTGGCCACCCACGCCGACTGTGTGCTCTACATGCCGCAGGGCGAGATGAACCCGCTCGGCGCCGTCAGCGACATCTGCCGACTGCTGGCGTCGGGCAAGAACGTGATCTCCACCGCCGTCACCGCACTGATCTACCCCGCGGCCATGGGCCGCCGCGTACTGGATCGGCTGACCGAAGCCTGCGCCATCGGCAGGTCCTCATTTCACGGCACCGGTATCGAACCGGGTTGGGCCGCAGAGGTTCTGCCGCTGACCATGTCCGGTCTTTTCGGCCGCATCGACACCCTGCTGGTGCAGGAGCTGCTGGACTACAGCACCTACGACAGCGCCGAGATGATGTTCGACGTGCTGGGTTTCGGCAGGCGTCCCGACGAACCGGTCCCGATGGCCGACCCGCTGCTGGCCGGGATGACGTTCCGCGCCCCCCTGATGCTGCTCGCCGACGGACTCGGTGCCACCATCGACGACTTCCTCTTCGACCGCCAGGTCGCCGTCACCGATGCACCGTTCGATGTCAAGGCCGGTCGCATCGAGGCGGGAACCGTTTCCGCACAACGTTTCTCCTACACAGCTGTGGTCAACGGGCGCCGGGCCATGACCATCGAGCACATCACCCGCCTCGGTGACGATCAGGCGCCGGACTGGCCGACCGGCCGGGGCTGGCACGTCACCGTCGAGGGCAACCCGTCGATGGAACTGCGATCGGCCATCGCCGTGCGCGGTGAGGACGAGACCGAGCAGAGCTGTCTGGGCACCGCGATGCACGCGGTGCACGCCATCGCCCCGGTGTGTGCGGCCGAGCCGGGCATCAAGACGTTCCTCGATCTGCCGATCATCGCCGGCCGGGGCGTGCTGTCCGGGTAACCGGGGGGAAATGGCACTGACACCTGGGGGTATCGCGCCCGAACTACGTTCGTGGCGATGAAGACACTTTCCAGTCCCGCGGTGCAGATCGGCATCGCTGCAGTCGGCGGCATCGCGTTCGGGCTACTCGTCGGCGAGTGGGCCGCCAATCTGAAGTTCGTCGGAGACATGTTCATCCGGCTCATCCAGATGTCGATCGTGCCGTTGGTGGTGGCCTCGGTGATCGTGGCCACCGCGTCGATGACGGGCGCGGGTACCGGCCGGATCGCCTTCCGCACCTTCAAGTGGATGCTGGGCTTCTCCTTCGTCGCCGCCGTGTTGGCCTGGCTGCTCAGCACGGTGATCCAGCCCGGCGCGGGCATGGTCTTCACCCAGGAACTCGACCCCGCGCTGCAGGAGTCCGCGGGGGAGGCGCTGGGCTGGCAGGAGACGCTGCTCAACTTCGTCTCGACCAACATCTTCAACGCGATGTCGACCGCCACGATGGTCCCGATCATCGTCTTCTCGCTGCTGTTCGGTATCGCGCTGCGCAGCCACATCAACAAGAGCGGCGACGATTCGGTGCTCGGCTTCATCGACCAGATCCAGCAGATCGTGCTGACCATGATCCGGCTGGTGATGTACATCGCGCCGATCGGTGTCTTCTGCCTGCTCGCCGCCCTCGCCGGGGATGTGGGCTTCTCGGTGGTCACCACGGCACTGAAGTATCTGGGCACCACACTGCTCGGCGTGCTCATCCTCTTCGCGCTGTTCGTCCTGGTCGTGACGGTCCGCACCCGGCTCAGCCCGTTGAAGCTGCCGGAGAAACTCGCCGAGCAGACCGCCATCGCCATCACCACCACCAGTTCGGCGGTGACCTTCCCGACGGTGCTGCGCAATGCCGTCGAGAAGGTGGGGGTCAGCCAGAAGGTCGCCAACTTCACCCTGTCCATCGGGCTCACGATGGGTTCCTACGGCGCCGTCCTGAACTACATGATCGTGGTGATGTTCCTGGCCCAGGCGGGCGATATCAACCTCAGCTTCGGTCAGATCGCCCTCGGTATGGCGCTGGCGATCCTGCTGAACATGGGCACCATCACCGTGCCCGGCGGCTTTCCGGTCGTCGCGATGTTCCTGGCCACCTCACTGGGATTGCCGTTCGAGGCCGTCGGCCTGCTGATCGCCGTCGACTGGTTCGCCGGGATCTTCCGCACCTTCCTCAACGTCAACGGGGACACCTTCGTGGCGATGCTGGTCGCCAACGCCGACGACGAGATCGACCGCGACGTCTACAACGGCACCAAGACGGTGACCGCCGAGGAACTCGACCTCACCGAGTACAGCGACGCTCTCGTCCGCGCGGACCAGGCGGACTAACCGCCGATGGTCCGCCACAGGTAGCGGTAGATCAGCGCCGCCCGGAATGCGGCCTGCGAATTGTCGGCCGCGCCACCGTGTCCGCCCTCGATGTTCTCGTAGTAGCTCACCGGGTGCCCGGCCTCCTCGAGGGCCGCGGCCATCTTGCGGGCGTGCCCCGGGTGCACCCGGTCATCACGGGTCGAGGTGGTGATCAGGATGGGCGGATAGCTGCGGTCGGCCGAAATATTCTGGTACGGAGAGTATTTCGAGATGAATGCCCAGTCTTCAGGATCATCGGGGTTGCCGTACTCGGCCACCCAGGACGCGCCGGCCAGCAGCAGGTGGAACCGTTTCATGTCCAGCAACGGCACACTGCACACCAATGCGCCGAACAGGTCCGGGTAGCGGGTCAGCATGATGCCCATCAGCAGCCCGCCGTTGGAGCCGCCCTGAGCGCCCAGGCGTGCCACCGTGGTCACCCCGCGCCCCACCAGATCCCTTGCCACCGCCGCGAAATCCTCGTCCACCAGGTGGCGACCCTCGCGCATTGCCTGGGTGTGCCAGCCCGGCCCGTACTCGCCGCCGCCGCGGATGTTGGCCAGCACGTAGGTGCCGCCACGGGCCAGCCACAGCCGGCCGAGCACACCGTCGTATCCCGGCGTGCGCGACACCTCGAACCCGCCGTAACCGCCCAGCAGGGTCGGCCCGGTGGCCCCCGGCCTGCCGACCACGAAGTACGGGATCCGGGTGCCGTCGGYCGAGGTGGCGAAATGCTGGGACACCTCGATATCCGCCGCGTCGAAGAACCCCGGCGCCTGCTTGATCTGGGTGACCGGGCCTTCCGGCGTGCCGTGCAGCAGCTGTGACGGGGTGACGAAACCACTTGAGTCCAGGAAGATCTCGTCGCCGTGCGAGTCCGCGGCGGCGATCACCGTGTTGGTGTTGGGGGGTACCCCGGGCAGGTCGGCGGCCGTCCAGTCGCCGGGGGTGAAGATCTGCACGTGGCTGGCGACATCGGCGAGCGTGACCACGACGAGCCTGTCGCGGGTCCACGAATACTGATGCAGGCTGGTACGGGCGTCCGGCTCGAACACCACGGCGAGGTTCTTTGTACCCGAGAGGAATTCGGTGTAGCTGGCCGCGAGTAGGGATCCGGCGGCATAGCCGTCCCAGTCGGTGCGCAACTCGATGAGTAGCCAGTCGTGATGCACCGAGACGCTGGCGTCGGTGGGTGCGTCGACGCGCAGTAGTTCCTCGTCTCGCAGTTCGTAGATCTCGTCGTTGAAGAAGTCGACCGCGCGGCTGATCATGGTGCGCTCGAAACCGGGGGTGCGGTCCACCGAGGCCGCGACGATGACATCGGCCTGCTCCCCGGCATAGACGGTCGCCGCGTCGACCAGGGCGTCCCCGCGTCGCCAGCGTTTGACCAGCCGGGCGTAACCGGAGTCGGTCAGCGAACCCGGGCCGAAGTCGGTGCCGACCAGCACGGTGTTCGCGTCCTCCCAGGTGATCTGGGTCTTCGCTTCGGGCAGTTCGAATCCATCGCTCACGAATTCGCGTGTGCGCATGTCGAATTCCCGCACCACCACGGCGTCCGCGCCACCGCGGGACAGGCTGATCAGCGCCAGCGCATGATCGGGTTCGATGACATCGGCGCCGGCCCAGACCCAGTTCTCGCCATCGGCGGCGGCCAGCGCGTCGACATCGATGACCACATCCCACTCGGGGCTGTCGGTCCGGTAGCTCTCCAGCGAGGTCCGCTGCCACAGACCGCGCGGGTTGGTCTCGTCGCGCCAGAAGTTGTAGAGGTAGTCGCCGCGGCGGCGCACGTACGGGATGCGGGCGTCGGTGTCGAGCACCTGCAGCGCCTCGGTGCACATGGCCTCGAACTCGGCGTCACCGAGGTCGGCCAGGGTCGGCTCATTGTGCCGGCGCACCCAGTCCAATGCGTCGTCGCCGGTGACGTCTTCGAGCCAGAGGTGCGGGTCTCCCGGGGCGAGCGAAGCGACGGGGGGGTCGATAGAACTCATGAAGTAATTCTTACCGTGCGCGTAGCCTGGGCACATGACCAGCCGAGCCCTGATCACCGCGGCCGCCGCGGACCTGCTGCGTACGCTGCAGAACCGGCACGGGGCCTTGATGTTTCATCAGTCCGGCGGGTGTTGCGACGGATCCTCGCCGATGTGTTACCCGGACGGTGACTTCATCGTCGGTGACCGCGACATCCTGTTGGCCGTGCTCGACGTCGGCGACGGAGTTCCGGTCTGGATCTCCGGCCCGCAGTTCGAAGCCTGGAAACACACCCAGTTGGTGATCGACGTCGTCCCGGGCCGCGGCGGCGGGTTCAGTCTGGAGTCCCCGGAAGGTATGCGCTTTCTGAGCCGCGGACGGGTCTTCACCGACGAGGAGACCGCCGGCCTGCCGGCGCCGATCGCCGGGGCCCAGTACGAGGCCGGCGCTCGGCCCGAGCACGAGGGCACCCGCATCGTGGCCGAGGCCTCCGATGCAGCCTCGGCGGCGTGTCAGATCCCGACCCGCTTGGGCTGAACTTCTTCACTTCATGTGTTCAGATAGACACATGAAGTTCCCAGTCGTCGCGCTGGCCGTCGGGCTGCTGGCGGGCTGCTCCGCACCGTCCGACGATGCCCGCGCCGACCAGATCGTGCTCTCCGACGGGTACGAACTCGGCGGCTACAACCCCGTCGACGGCTATGCGGAGACCGGTGTCTCCCCGATCTATGACGGGCTCTACCGTCCGGCCGCGACCACCGACACCTTGCTGCCCGACCTCGTCCCGGCACTGGCGGCCGAACTCCCGCAACCGTCCGGACCCAACACCTGGCGACTGCCGTTGCGGTCCGGCGTCACCTTCTCCGACGGCAGCGCACTGGACTCCGCCGACATCGTCGCCACCTACGACGCGGTGCGCGATCCGGCCGTCGCCTCCCAGATCGCGACCACCGTCGCCCCGATCGTGCGCGTCAGCGCCGACGGCCCCGACGCCGTCACCGTCGAACTGGACACCGCGGCCGACCCGCGGCCCTACCTGCTGCTGGGCATCCTGCCGTCGGAGAAGGTGGAGTCCAAGCCGGCCGCCGACTGGGCGGTCAACACCGAACCGGTCGGCACCGGCCCGTACCGGCTGGAAAGCCTGCGTCCGGATCAGGCCGTCATGGTGGCCCGCGACGACTACTGGGGCGAACCCGCCCAGATCAAACGCGTCGTCTACACCTACACCCCCGATGACAACGCCCGGGCGCAGGCGATGGTCGCCGGCTCGGCCGACGGAACCAGCCTGCCGCCGCGGCTCATCGACTCCATCAAACGCAACGGCATCCAGACCGTCGGCGTGGCATCGGCGGACTGGCGGGGAGTGGCACTGCCCGCAGGCAACCCGTTCACGGCGGACCCGACGGCGCGCCTGGCGATGAACATCGGTGTGGACCGCGACGCACTGGTCCGCGACGTGCTCGCCGGCTACGGCCGGGTCGCGAGCACGCCGGTGGCCGCCGTCTACGGCGACGCGTACAACGCGGACGCGGCATACCGCTTCGACCTGGGGCGGGCCCAGGCGCTGCTCGACGCCGCCGGCTGGCGCACCGGGGGCGATCAGGTCCGGGAAAAGGACGGCGCGCGAGCCACTTTCGAACTGCTGTACAACGCGCAGGACACCCTGCGGCGCGATATCTCGGTGGCCTTCGCCGCGGCGATGAAACCGCTCGGGATCGACATCCGGCCGCGCGGCAGCAGCTGGGACGAGATCGACACCCGTTTCGGTGACGCCGCGGTGCTGCTCGGTGGCGGCGCGACGCCCTACAGCATCGACTCGCAGGTCCAGGACACCCTGCACACCCGGGTACCGGGCTCGTCGCTGTACTCGAACCCCGGAAATTTCACCGCTGCCGGGCTCGACGATCTGCTGAACCGGGCGCGGCTGTCCCCGTCCGGAGCGGTCAAGGACGAGTTGTACCGCGAGATCCAAGCGGTCTACGCCGCCGAACCGTCGCAGGTGTTTTTGGTCTTCCTCGACCACGCCTACGGCTATCGCGATCTGGGCTGGCAACAGAGCGCGCCCATCCTGGAACCGCATTCGCACGGGGTCGGCTGGGGGCCGTGGTGGGATCTCGCAGCATGGACGCGGTGAAACCCCCCGGGTCGCTGCGCTCTCCCCCGCAAGCGGGAGGTGCCCCCAGCCCGCCGCTGAGGCTCCTCGGAATCCGCGCCGCCGTCGCGATCCCGCTGACCCTCGCGATCTCGGCCGCCATGTTCTGGGTCGCCTCGCTGTCGCCGTTCGACCCGCTGGCCGCTTACCTGGGCTCCAACTACCAGTTCGCCACCGAGTCCCAGCGGGCGGCGATGCGGGCCGCCTACGAGACCGATATGCCGTGGTGGCGCGCGTGGTGGCAGTGGGCGGGCGGGCTGGCACACGGCGACCTGGGCTGGTCGTCCACGCAATCCCAACCGGTGGCCACCGTGCTGGCCGAACGGATGCCGTTCACGTTGCTGCTCTCGGGTGCCGCGCTGCTGACCGCCGCGGTGGTGGCGATCGTGGCGGGCTGTATCGCCGGGATGCGCAGCGGCGGCGTCATCGACCGGGTGTGCACCGGCACCGCGGTGGTGTTAGCGGCGGTGCCGCCCTTCGTGGTGTCGCTGGGACTGGTGCTGGTGGTCGCGGTCGGGCTGCGCTGGTTGCCGGCCTCCGGCGCGGTGGCGCCGGGTGCGGACTACACCGTCACGGGGGTGCTGCGGCACGCCGTCCTGCCCTGGATGGCGCTGACGGTGTCCCAGATCCCGTGGCTGCTGCTGACCACCCGCAGCGCGGTGATGGCGAGCACCCAGTCCGATGCCGTGCGGGGGGCGCGGGCCCGCGGGGTGCACGGCTGGGCGCTGCTGCGCGGCCACGTCGCGCCGGTGTCGGTGCTGCCGACGCTGGCGCTGCTGGGTACCCGGCTGCCCGAGCTGATCGCCGGCGCGGCCATCGTCGAGACCGTCTTCGGTTGGCCCGGCATGGCCGCGGTTCTGGTCGAATCCGCTGCCGCCCTGGACTTCCCGCTACTCGCTGCGCTGACCGTGGGTGCCGCACTCGCGGTGCTGGCCGGTTCGGCACTGTCGGACGCCGCTGCGGTGGCCATCGACCCGAGGGTGAGGATCGCGGCATGAGCGAAGCTTGCGAGCGAATCGATGGATGGGCATGCGAGACCCGAGCTTGCGAGGTGGTCGCATGAAATGGCCATGGATCGTGCTCGCGGTCATTGCGGCGGCCGCCGTCTGTATCCCGTTGGTGGCCGGGGAACAGGTCGCCGATTTCTCGGCGGCGCTGCGGGCACCGGGCGCCGGGCATCTCGCGGGTACCGACCATTCCGGTTATGACCTGATGGTCCGCACCGCGGAGGGACTGCGGGTCTCGCTGTTGATCGCCGTGGTCTGCGCGGTGGTGGCCACCGCGCTGGGCCTGGCCATCGGGGTGGCCGCCGCGTTGCGGGGCGGCTGGGTCGACGCCGTGGTGATGCGCCTGGTCGACGGGTTCAACGCGCTGCCGCACCTGGTGGTCGGCATCGTGATCGCCGCCATGTGGCGGGGTGCCCCGCTGGCGATCATCGCCTCGATCGCGCTCACGCACTGGCCCGCGGTGGCGCGGGTGGTCCGCGCGGAACTGCTGGCGGTCAGCGACGCGGGCTGGATCCAGACCTCGCGGCTGGCCGGGGCCTCCCGCTGGTTCGTCGCCCGCAACCATCTGCTGCCCGCGGTGACCGGCCAGGCGCTGGTCGCCATGGTCATGCTGCTGCCGCACGCGGTGTGGCACGAATCGACCCTGTCGTTCCTCGGCGTCGGGCTCTCCCCGGACCGGGCCAGCCTCGGCACGCTGCTCAGCGAGGCCCGCGGCGATGTACTGACCGGCGCGTGGTGGACGCTGGCGGTCCCCTCGGCGGCGCTCATCGTGACCGCGCTCGCGTTCGCGGCCGTCGGCACCCTGGTGCGCGAGCGCCACCGCCCACCGGTGGGGCAGGTCTGGTGAACAGACTCGAAGGCTTGACGGTGGACATCGCGGTCCGGCGCCGCGGCACGGCGACGGTGCGGGTGCTCGACGGGGTGGATCTGGACGTGCCCGCCGGGCGGGTCACCGCGCTGATCGGCGAATCGGGCTGCGGCAAGTCGCTGGTGGCCGCCGCGCTGAGCGGTCTGATACCGCCCGGGGCGCGGGTGTCCGGGCGAATAATACTGGGCGGCAATGACATCCGTCATGACGATGAGCCGGCCTGGCGGCTGCTGCGGGGCAGTCGGGTAGGAGTGGTGCCGCAGTCGGCAGCCACCTCGTTCACCCCGGTGCGCACGATCGGCGCCCAGCTCGGCGAGGTCTGCGAGCGGCTGGACGCCGACCGGACACCCGCGCAGCTGTGCGTCGCCGTCGCGCTGCCCGTCGACGCGTTGCGCCGCTACCCGCACGAACTG
>NZ_JBFUKN010000021.1:0-85122 GCF_056400845.1 Mycobacterium sp. P4_H6
GTGCGAGGGCCTTGCGGGGTGCGATGCGGATCGGTCTGGTCCGGGCGGCGGTCACCAGCCAGTCGGCGGCCTCGTCTGCGCTCAGTGCGGCGATACCGTCGTAGGCGCGGGTGGGGGCGATCATCGGGGTGGCCACCAGCGGGTAGTACACCGTGGTGGAATGCACGCCTGCGTGCCCCCATTCGGTGTCGATGACACGACTGACGGCACTGAGCGCCGCCTTGGATGCGTTGTAGGCGGCGAACATCGGTGAGGATTCCGGCAGCACCCGCCAGGTCGCGATGTTGATGATGTGACCATCGCCGCGGTCGATCATCCCCGGGACCACGCCCCGGATGAGTCGCAGCGGCGCGTAGTAGTTCAGTGCCATCACGCGCTCGATATCGTGCCAGCGGTCCAGCGATTCGAGCAGCGGCCTGCGGATGGACCGCGCCGCGTTGTTGATCAGGATGTCTACCGTGCCAACGGCTTTCACCAGCTCGTCCACCTGTGCCAGGTCGGACAGGTCGGCCGGGATTGCGGTGGCGGTGCCGCCGCGGGCGGTGATCTGTCCGACCACCTCGGCGAGCAGATTCTCCCGGCGCGCGACCGCGGTGACATGCGCGCCCTGTGCGGCGAGTTTGTGCGCCGCGACCGCCCCGATACCCGAGGACGCGCCGGTCAGCAGGATGCGTCGGCCGCGCAGGTCCACCGGATTGCGGTCGGGCCATCGGGGCAGGGGGCGCATGCCGGCCAGCCGCAGGGCCCGTCTGACGTCGGCCACCTTCCCTGCGGTCATCCAGATGTTCCGATCTGCCGCAGCGGGTGATGCCCGAACAGTAGACGAGCAGTACGGGGCGGGGAGCCGGATGCGCCGAATCCCGCCGCAGTAGGCTGCCAGCCATGCGAGTTGCAGTGTTGGGTGCCAAGGGCAAGGTCGGCGCCACCATGGTCAAGGCCGTTCAGGACGCCCCCGATCTGGAGTTGTCGGCGCAGGTCGACGCCGGTGATCCGTTGTCGATGCTGACCGACAGCGGTACCGAGGTCGTCATCGACTTCACCCATCCCGATGTGGTGATGGACAACCTGAACTTCCTGATCGAGAACGGCATTCATGCGGTGGTGGGCACCACCGGGTTCACCGACGAGCGCCTCACCCAGATCCACATCTGGCTGTCGGCGCGGCCCGACGTCGCGGTGCTGATCGCCCCCAACTTCGCCATCGGCGCCGTGCTGACCATGCATTTCGCCAAGCAAGCCGCTCGCCATTTCGAATCCGTCGAGGTGATCGAGCTGCACCACCCGCACAAGGCCGACGCCCCGTCCGGTACCGCGGCACGCACCGCCAAGCTGATCGCGGAGGCGCGAAAAGGCTTGCCGCCCAATCCCGATGCCACCAGCACCGGACTCGACGGTGCACGCGGCGCGGACGTCGACGGTATCCCGGTGCACTCCATCCGGCTGTCCGGGCTCATCGCGCACCAGGAGGTGCTGTTCGGCACCGAAGGGGAGACGCTGACCATCCGGCACGACAGCCTGGACCGCACGTCCTTCGTGCCCGGAGTGCTGCTCGGGGTGCGCAAGGTGGCCGAACGGCCCGGTCTCACCATCGGGATTGAGCCGCTGCTCGACCTGTCATGAACGACGGCGCGCGCACACTGCGTATCCAGCTGCTGATCGGGTTCATGTGTGTCGCGCTGCTGGTCTACTTCCTGATGCTGGGCCGAACGGCACTGGCGTTCATCGGCTCTGGCGAGCCGGCCGCGATCGGTCTGGGCGTGGCGCTGCTGGCGCTGCCGATCATCGGCCTGTGGGCGATGCTGGCCACGCTGCGGGCCGGGCTGGCGCATCAGCGTCTGGTCCGGCTGGCGCGCGAGGCCGATATGGATCTCGACGTCAGCGATCTGCCGCGCAGGCCGTCGGGCCGGATCGAGCGCGACGCCGCCGACGCGTTGTTCGAGAAGACGCGCGACGAGCTGGAAGCCGATCGGGACAACTGGGTGCGCTGGTACCGGCTGGCTCGGGCCTACGACTATGCCGGTGATCGCAGCCGGGCGCGCGAGACGATGCGCACCGCCGTCGAGACGGAACGCGCGGGCCGCAGGTGAGGCTGCTCGTGGTGCATCACACGCCGTCGCCGCACTGCCAGGAGATGTTCGAAGCCGTCATCGCCGGCGCCACCGACCCTGAGATCGAGGGGGTGGAGGTCATCCGCCGCCCGGCGCTCACGGTATCGCCGGCGGAGATGCTCGGGGCCGACGGTTACCTGCTGGGCTCTCCGGTCAATCTCGGCTACATCTCCGGCGCACTCAAACACGCTTTCGACGGGGCCTACTACCAGTTGCTGGACAGCACCCGAGGCCGGCCGTTCGGGCTGTACCTGCACGGCAACGAGGGCGCCGAAGGCGCCGAGCGGGCGGTCGACGGCATCACCGCCGGGCTGGGCTGGGTGCAGGCAGTCGAGCATGTAGTGGTCTCCGGCAAACCCACCAAGGCCGACCTGGAGGCATGCTGGAATCTCGGTGCCACCGTTGCCGCGCAGCTGATGCAGTGAGGCGGGTCTCAGGGACCCAACCAGGTGGCACACTGGCCGCGACGCTGACGTAACGACGACAGGGGGAACACATGCCGGGAATCGCCGAACTCGCGCTGGGGGCGGCGCCGATCGCCGGCGGCGCGATGCTGGGTGTGATCGCGGGCAACCTGAAACCGCCGGACGTGCGGGGGTTGATCGCCAAGGACATGGATCTGCTCGAACGCCTCCCGGCGGACCAGCCAGAACGCCGCGCCCGGTTGCAGGCGAGCATCGATCAGCGCATCGACGAGCTGATCACCGCCGGTGAACGCAGCCGCGAACTGCGCGATGCGGCGCTGTCCTACCGCGGGAACTGGCGCGACATCGTGCTGTTCCTGTGCGCGGTGCTGTTCACCATCGTCTGGTGGAACGTCAGTCACGCCCGGACGAACTGGCTGGTGATGTTCATCGCGATGATTCTGTTGTCGGCAGCCACCGGCATCTACGCGGGCCGCGGGATCGCGCGCGCGATTCGCACCTTCCTGCACCGCGACGACGCGTAGTCAGCTCAGCGTGCTGCCGAACACCTGGCTCATCGCCTCCCAGTGCTGCCGGGCCGCCGCCTCGTCATAAGGCAGGTTGTCCGGCACCGCGAAACCATGTGCGGCGGAATAGAACTCGATGGTGTGATCGACTCCGGCCTCGGTGAGCGCCGCCTCCAGGATCAGCGAGTGCTCGACGGTGAACGAAGTATCGTCGCGGGCGCCGCCCACGTAGACCCTGGCCTTGATCTTGTCGGCGAGCAGGTGCGGGCTGCCCGGATCGTCGGCGGCCAGGCCGCCGCCGTGAAACGACATCGCGGCCGCCACCCGGTCGGGGACCCGCCCGGCGACCACCAGGGAGGTCYGTCCGCCCATGCAGTACCCAGTGGTGCCGAACGTGTCGCCGGAGACGTCGGGACGGGACTGCAGATAGTCGAAGAATTCGGTCGCGTCGGCGGCCATGATGTCCGGGGTGACCTTGGCGATCATCCCGAACAGCCGCTTGCGTTCCTCGTCATCGCCGAACACCGAACCCATGTCGAACGGCGCCCACCCGGCGTCGCGGTAGTAGACGTCGGGAACCAGCACGACGTAGCCGTACCCGGCCAGCTGGGCGGCCATCTCGTCGAAGGTGTCCCGGACACCGCCGGCGTCGGGGTACATCACCACTGCGGGCCAGGGCCCGTCCCCGTCGGGCGTCGCGACGGTGACCCGGCATGCGCCGTCGGCGGTGGTGATGGTGTCTGTGGTGGTGGGCATAGGTCCGTTCTACCCCACGGCGCTCAACGTCGGTCACGCAATGTCACCCTGACAGCGTCGCCGTGGATATATATGCCTGGCGCCGCTCCCAGCGCGACATTGCGATCGAGAACGCGCGGTCCGACGTAAGCTGACCGTGTGCCGATTGCGACCCCTTATGAGGATCTGCTGCGCCTGGTGATGGACCGGGGGACCCCGAAATCCGATCGCACCGGCACGGGGACCCGCAGCCTGTTCGGTCATCAGCTGCGCTACGACCTGACGGCCGGTTTTCCGCTGATCACCACCAAGAAGGTGCACACCAAGTCGATCGTCTACGAGCTGCTGTGGTTCCTGCGCGGCGATTCGAACGTGCGCTGGCTGCAGGAGCGCGGGGTCACGATTTGGGACGAATGGGCCTCCGACACAGGCGATCTGGGTCCGGTGTACGGAGTACAGTGGCGATCCTGGCCGACACCGTCTGGCGAGCACATCGATCAGATCAGCGCCTCGCTCGAACTGCTGAAGCGCGACCCCGACAGCCGCCGCAACATCGTCTCGGCCTGGAACGTCGGCGAGATCCCGCAGATGGCGCTGCCCCCGTGCCACGCGTTTTTCCAGTTTTACGTCGCCGACGGCAAGCTGTCCTGTCAGCTGTACCAGCGCAGCGCGGACCTGTTCCTCGGCGTGCCGTTCAATATCGCGAGCTACGCGCTGCTGACCCATATGATGGCGGCCCAGGCCGGCCTGGAGGTCGGCGAGTTCGTCTGGACCGGCGGGGACTGCCACATCTACGACAACCACGTCGACCAGGTGCAGCTGCAGCTGTCCCGCGATCCGCGGCCTTACCCCGAACTCGTTCTGGCGCCGCGAGATTCGATCTTCGACTACACCTATGAGGACATCGCCATCGTGAACTACGACCCGCACCCGGGCATCAAGGCCCCGGTGGCGGTATGAGATTGATCTGGGCGCAGTCGACCTCAGGGGTGATCGGGCGGAACAACGGCATTCCGTGGCGGCTGCCGGAGGACCAGGCCCGCTTCAAGGAGCTGACGACGGGCCAGACCGTGGTCATGGGCAGGCTGACCTGGGAGTCGCTGCCGCTCAAGGTGCGCCCGCTGCCCGGCCGCCGCAACGTGGTGGTCTCGCGGGATCCCGATTACCGCGCCGACGGGGCGGACGTGGTGACGGAACTGCCCGCGTCGCGGGACATCTGGGTGATCGGCGGCGCGCAACTCTATGCGCTGGCGCTGCCGCTGGCCGACCGCTGCGAGATCACCGAGGTCGACATCGACCTTCCGCGCGATGACGACGACGCGACCGCACCCGTGCTCGACGAAACCTGGGTGGGCACCGAGGGGGACTGGTTGACCAGCGACTCGGGCCTGCGATACCGGTTCAGCAGCTACCTGCGGACCTGACCGCGCCGACCGGTTTGTCGGTGCCGTAGGGAACGATGGCGGCGTGCCTACTCTGACCTCCGCGCAGGCCCGGCGGGTCGCCGTCGCCGCCCAGGGCTTCCACGAGCCCAAGCCGGGCGTGTTGACCCGCGGACACCTGAAACGCCTCATTTCCAGGATTCAGGTGCTGCAACTGGATTCGGTCTCGGTCGCGGTGCGCGCCCACTACGCGCCGGTGTTCAGCCGGCTGGGCCCCTATGACCGCGAGGTGCTGGACCGGGCGGCGTGGACGCACACCGCCAGGGCGCCCCGCCTGCTGGTCGAGTACTGGGCGCATGAGGCCGCACTGATGGCCGTCGACGACTGGCCGCTGCTGCGGTGGCGGATGGCCGAGTACGAACACGGCCGCTGGGGCACCGAGATCGTCAAGCGCAACGCCCGGCTGGCCGAGAACATCGTCAACGCGATCGCCGAGCTGGGCCCGTCCACCGCGGGGCAGATCGAGGCGCATCTGGAGGCCGAACCCCGGGGCCGCAAAGGTCCGTGGTGGGACCGCAGCGACACCAAGTGGGTGGCCGAAGCGCTGTGGTCCGCAGGCGTGCTCACCACCGCGACGCGCGTCGGGTTCGCCCGGCACTACGACCTCACAGAACGCGTCCTGCCCCCGGAGGTGCTGGCCCGCACGGTCTCCGACGAGGAGGCGGTGCGCGAGCTGATCCTGCGGGCCGCCGGCGCGCTGGGGGTGGGCACCGAACCGGATCTGCGTGACTATTTCCGGCTCAACCCCAAACAGAGCAAGCCCGCGGTCGCCGCACTGGTGGCCGAGGGCGAGTTGGAGCCGGTCGAGGTGGCGGGCTGGAATGCCCTGGCCTACCTGCGTGCCGGGCAGAAGGTGCCCCGCCGCGACCGGGGCACGGCGCTGCTGTGCCCGTTCGATCCGCTGGTCTTCTTCCGGCCCCGGATGGAGCGCCTGTTCGACGGGTTCCACTATCGGATAGAGATCTACACGCCGGCCCACAAACGCCAATTCGGTTACTACGTGTGGCCTTTCCTGCTCGATGGCGAACTCGTGGGTCGCGTCGACCTCAAGCGCGCCGACGGGGAGCTCCACGTGGTGGGCGCGTTCACCGAGGACGGTCGGGATCGGTCCCGGGTGGCCGCGGGGATGGCCGCCGAACTGCGATCGATGGCCGGGTGGCTGGGCCTGCAGGACGTGGTGGTCGGTGATCGCGGCGATTTGGTGACCGAACTGCGGGCGGCCTTGGTTAGCTGAGCCATGGACGTTCTGCGCACCCCCGACGACCGCTTCGCCGATCTGCCGGACTTTCCGTTCGCGCCGCACTACGTGGAGGTGGACGGGCTGCGGGTGCATCACCTCGACGAGGGTCCCGCCGATGCGCCGGTGGTGCTGTTGCTGCACGGCGAGCCGTCCTGGAGCTATCTGTACCGCTGGATGATCCCGGTGCTCGTCGATGCCGGACTGCGCGCGGTGGCGATCGATCTCATCGGATTCGGGCGCAGCGACAAACCCGCGGCACGGGAGGACTACACCTATCAGTCGCATGTCGACTGGACCTGGGCGGCCATCGAGGCGATCGGGCTCACCGACATCACCCTGGTCTGCCAGGACTGGGGCGGGCTCATCGGGTTACGCCTGGTCGGCGAGCACCCGGAGCGCTTCGCCGGGGTGGTGGCCGCCAACACCACCCTGCCGACGGGCGACCAGCATCCCGGTGAGGCGTTCCTGGCCTGGCAGCGCTTCAGCCAGGAGACGCCGGAGTTCCCGGTCGGCGCCATCGTCAACGGCGGCTGCGTATCCGAGCTGTCGGCCGAGGTGATCGCGGCCTACGACGCGCCGTTCCCGGACGACACCTTCAAGGCCGGCGCGCGTCAGTTCCCGACGCTGGTGCCGACCAGCCCCGACGACCCGGCCGCCGGTCCCAACCGGGCTGCCTGGGAGGGGCTGCGGCGGTTCGACCGGCCGTTCCTGTGTGCATTCTCCGACGCGGACCCGATCACCCGCGGCGCTGATGCGCCGCTGCGAAAACTCATCCCCGGCGCCGCCGGGCAGGCCCATGTCACGATCGACGGCGGCGGCCACTTCCTGCAGGAGGACAAGGGCCGCGAACTCGCCGGCGTGGTGGCCGACTTCGTCCACCGCGGGGAGCCTGGTACGGGGTGACGGATACGTAAATAACGGGCAGACTGTTCCAGATGGCGGGGCGGGGCGGCCGATGGTGGCAACAGGCCGACCAATTCCATTGGTTCAGCGTCTACCTGCAGGACCGCGGTCTGGACCTGCCGTGGCGGCTGGCCACCTTCGTGTTCACCCTGCTATTCGCCGCGGTGCCGGTGGTGATGCTGACCAGTCCCTACGGGCCCGACACGGCGCCGACACGTGCCGCGGCAATCGTGGCATCGGTGTGTGGCCTGGCGGTGAGCTCCATCTGGTTGGTCGGCTGGCCCACCCGCAGACAGTCGCTGATCTATCACGCGGTGTGCTGCCTGTCGATCGCCGCGGGCACCTTGACGCTGTCGACCTCCTACGGCGCCCTGATGGGCTGCGCGATGTTCGCGGCCATCGGCGGCCTGCTCGCCTACTTCCATGCGCTGGTGCACGTGTTCGCCAACTTCGCCGTGGCGGTGGTCTGCGCGGTGGTCGCGGCCACCCGGTTGTTCGCCGACACAGGTGACCCCGCGGTCGTGGTGGCGTCGCTGCTGCTGGTGCTGGGACTCAATCTCGGGGTGCCGTTCGGCATCCATGCGCTCGTGCATTCGTTGCACACGGAGTTGCGGTCATCGGACTTCGACCCGCTGACCGGGCTGCCCAACCGCCGGTCCTTCTACAACTCCGTGCACGAGATGCTCCTGGCGCGCCGCGGCGAACACACCGAGCTGAACGTGACGATGATCGACATCGATGACTTCAAGCGGCTCAACGACACCAGGGGACACGCGGCCGGTGATGAAGCGCTGGTCGGCATCGGTGCGGTGCTGATCCAGAACTGCGGTGCGGAGGCGGTCGTGGGGCGCCTGGGCGGCGAGGAGTTCATCATCGCCGACACGGCGAGTGCCGAGCGCCACGCCGAGACCGTCGAACGGATCCGGCTCGGGATTGCCGCGCTGCCCGTGCACATCACCGCCAGCCTGGGCACCTGCGGCACGGTGATCGGCCCCGGCGCCACGGCGGATCCACCGGAATTCCTCGACCAGCTCATCCGGGCGGCCGATCTGGCGATGTACCGCTCGAAACGCGCAGGTGGAAACCGGATACACCGCAGCGACGCGACCGCCGCCTCACCGTGACCTTAAAGATCTCTTATTTTTCTTAAATTGGGTGTACCGTGAGCCGAGTACGTGACGTGACGGCCTGGTGAAAGGACCCAACATGCACGAACCACAGATCGCCCTGGTGACCAGCGCATCGCGCGGAATCGGCGCGGAGGTCGCACACCAGCTCGCCCATCCGGGCACCCATGTGATCGTCAACTACCGGGAGAAGGCGGGCCGGGCACATGCGGTGGCCGACGCCATCCGGGAGGCCGGGGGACACGCCTCCGCGGTGGCCGCCGACATCTCCGACCAGTTGGCCGCCGAGGCGATGATCGCCGGCATCCGGCAGCGCTTCGGCCGGCTGGACACCTTGGTGCTCAACGCGTCCGGTGGCCTGGAGCGTGACGCCGAGCCCGGTTACGCCATGCGGCTCAACCGCGATGCGCAGCGGCGCCTGGTCGCGCTGGCGTTGCCGCTGATGCCGGCCGGTGCCCGCGTCGTGTTCGTCACCAGCCACCAGGCGCACTTCTACCCGCACAAGGCGGTGCCGATGGGGTACGCCCCGATCGCGGCGAGCATGCGTGCGGGCGAAACCGCGATGTACGGCATGCGTTACGAATTCGCCCGGCGGGGAATCCATTTCACGGTTGTCTCCGGTGACATGATCGACGGCACGAACGTGCTGACCCGGCTCCATGGCCCGGCGCTCGAACCGCGCCGCAGCACACCGCTGCCCTCGACCGACGAGTTCGCGGCCGCCATCGCCGGGGCTGCAAACTCTCAGTACCACCCGGGCATCGTCTACGTGGGCGGCTCGGAGTACCTGCGCACGGCGTAGGCGGCAACGGCTTACTTCGCAAGCGAATTCAGGTCACTAAGTCGTTCGCCTTCATGGCGGACAGAGCAGATGCTGCGGCAGCTACGACCTCATTCCACCGCGGATCGGACAAGTACTGCTGGTCGGACGCGTCGCGGAGGTCGTCCGAGAAGCCGTTCCAGATCAGTCAACAGCTCGATCTCAGATTCGTTGAGGAGTAGGACGCCAAGCCTCGCTTTCGGATCAGGTAGGACCATGTCGTACAGGGTGTTGACGTTCAATGTCAGGGCATCGTAGAAACCTTCACGAGGGTATTCGCGTGCTATCCAGACTCGCTGCTGATATTCACGGTCAGCCAATGCGGCTAGAGCAGTCGTGGTCTGCTGCCTCATCGCGGGGAACTTCACCTCCGGCATGACTGCTTATCAGTTACGAACAATTTCCACCTCGTCGGGCCGCGGCCAACGAGTAGGCATGGTGTCGGTTATCCATGCGTACTCGACTCCTGATACACGCCCTTGGGAGATCCAGATGATCACTTCGCCCTGATACTCGGCGCTGCTGGGCACGAACGCGCGCGCCGGGAATGGTCCGTCGGCAAATTCGTTGGCGGCCGGTGACGCTGGTGTCTTGATGTCGAGAATCCAGGCAGTTTGAGGCGCCATCACTGCTTCAGGCAGACCGGCAAGTAAATTGTCAGTCCCAGGCAGACCTGACTCCGCGATGATCGATGAAATTATTGCCGCTACATCAGGCGAGATGCTGCGCCAGTTCTGCGTGTCAGTCATGGAATGAATGCCGTACCTATCTTGATGGTGCCGTTGTCAACGAATCCGCGAACGGTGACCTGTTCTCCTGAAACAGTAATGATCTCTTCGAACTGTCCCGACTGGGGCACTTTGCCCTGTAGCGCATCCAGCATTTCCCGGACGGCTTCCTCGCGTCCGCCGGTTCTCTCCACCACGCCGTCCAGTTTGTGCTTCGGTGCAAAAGTGTGATCGAGCCGCTCTGGGCGGGTATTGAAATCGAACGAACTGTCAGGCTTGGCGGCGGGGGGTGGTTTGGGCTCTTCGTCTTTCCTTTTTCGCCCCAGATTCTTGATGCGCTCCAACTGCTTACGGATCTTCGCGATATCCGCGACCTTCTTCACGCCTCCTGCGATGTTCTTCGCGATTTTCCAGGATGCAACCGCCAGCCCGATGGTCGTCGCGAATTTGGTGATCGTGTGGGCGGCTTTTGCCGTGGCGGCCACGGCACCGAAGCCGGCGGAGACCAGCGAGGCAGCGATCCCGATCAGGACGGTCGTGGCCAGCTCTTCAGCCAAGTCTTCGAGGATGCCCTCAATATTGCTGCGCAATTCGTCCAACGCGGATTTGTAGTCCTTGCAGGACTGCGAAAGTTCTGCGCAGCCGTCCAGGACCGAGCTGGTGGCATCTTTGAGTTCCCGCAGATCCCTCGCGATGTACTCGATTTCGGGCGATGTCGTGTCGCTGAACCTCTGAGCGTTCACCTCCAGGGCTTCGACGACCGTCTTTGTCTGGTAGACGGTCGCCAACCGGTCCCATGCTTGCGCGGCCTTATCGATTTTGTCGGTGTCGCCGTCGGGCACCGGCACACCGATCTGGTCGGCCAACCCGATGGCGTTGTCGATCAGACCTTTCCCGGGGCCGCCCGCCGACGGTGGCGCAGACAGCACGCCCGCGACGCTGACTGGTTCGGCCGGTTTGACTGGCGGGGCACCTGCGCCCGGAGTCGCGTTGTGCTCAGCAACTGCGTGGTTGTACCCGGCTTGAATGACGACGCCGCCGTAGTTCTCCAACGCAAGGGTCRGGTCATTGACGGCTCCGAGCACTTCCACGACGCGCGCGTCATACGACGCTGCCCAGGCGGTGCCGGAATCATCGCTGCCAGCCATGGCTCCGGTTTGACCGAGGATGGTGACGTTCGCCTGAAAGGCGTCGTATAGGTCGCCGGCCAATTCGAACAGACGGTTACCGACGCCGTAGAAGGTCTCGGGATCTACGTCTTGGACAGTCACGAGAGCATCTCGACATTGAGTCGTGCGGCGTCAACGTAGTTGTGGTGCGCAGTGTGCGCCGCCTGGCGAAGCTCCATCACCGCCTCCCGCATTTGAGTCGCGGCAGCGATCCACTCGTCATGCCGCCCGCGGTGAGCGGTCGCGGCGTCGCCCGACCAGCTTGTGTGTAGATCGGCTACCTGGCTGTCGACCCGAGCAGCGATGGCTTCGGCGCGCTTTCCGAACGACTCCAGTTTGTCGACGAAGGCCAATAGTTCGTCGAGTTCGACCCGATAGCGCATCAGAGCCCCATCTGTCGGGCCGTCGCGGCGACGGACTCAGACGAGGCGGTGTCTTGCTCCTGGTAGCGGACCGCAGCTTCGGCGAGCAGGCTCGCCGACTCGGCAAGCGATTCGACAAGCTTCGAAGCACCCTCTTGCCATTCCTGGAACAACGGCGAGTATGCGGACGCGGCGGCGCCAGACCATCCGCGTGAGACGTTCGCCCAGTCACGCGACAGCTCAGACACGCCTTCGCGCAGTTCCTCGGCGTCCGTGCTCATGGAATGTGAAGTATTGAAGGCAGCATCCGTATCGACCTCGAGGTGACCAGCCATAGATCCAGCCTAAGGCCGCCTGCCGGCCTGCCTCGGCATCAATTTCGGCCGGCGTCGCGTCCTCCAGGCCGCATTCAACTCAACGGAATGTCGTTGTCACCCTTGGTGTCCTGATACCGCTGCGACAAAGCGGCGTAGCGCTCGGTGATCCGCTGCTGCCGGGCGCGCAAGTCCGCATCGTCCTCGGCGTCGACCAGTGCAGGGATGGAGTACGCCGTCCAGAAGGCGTTGCTGCGGCGGTAACCGCCGGGCTCCAGTCCGAACACCTCACGCAGGATGCGCAGATCGTGCGGGATGGCGAAACTGTCCCGGGAATCCTCGTGGCTGAAGAAGTAGTAGAAGTTGTCGAATCCCGCCCAGGTGATCGCGGACATGCACATGGTGCAGGGCTCATGGGTGGAGAGGAACAGCAGATCCGAGGTCGGCGGGCGCCCGGGGAGTTCATAGAACTGTGTGAGGGTGTGCACCTCGCCGTGCCACAACGGATTGGTGGTCTCGTCATTGGTGCCGGCGAGCACCAGCGACAGGTCGGATTTGCGCAGGATCGCGGCCCCGAACACCTTGTTGCCCGCGGCCACGCCGGTCTCGGTTAGCGGCAGAATGTCGAGGTCGATGACATCGAGCAGGCGGCGGGGGAGGCTCATGCGGCACCCTAACCCCGCGGCAGGGGCCGCGCAGTGCGGCGGCGATGCATAAACCACTGGTACTACCGGGTAATCTGACGCCCGTGAGCACCGGTGGAATCGACGTGAGCGCGCGCTTGGGCAGCGTGCTGACTGCCATGGTGACGCCGTTCGGCCCGGACGGCTCGGTTGATCTGGCTGCTGCCAAGAAGGTAGCGAAGCATCTGGTCAACTCGGGCTGCGACGGACTGGTGATCTCCGGGACCACCGGGGAATCGCCCACCACCAACGATGACGAGAAGATCGCGCTGCTCGAGGCCGTTCTGGAAGCGGTGGGTGACCGCGCCCGCATCATCGCCGGGGCCGGCAGCTACGACACCGCGCACAGCGTGCACCTGGCCAAGGCCAGCGCCGCCGCCGGCGCGCACGGTCTGCTGGTCGTCACCCCGTACTACTCGCGTCCGTCGCAACGCGGCCTGGAGGCCCACTTCACCGCGGTCGCCGACGCCACCGAGCTCCCCGTGGTGCTCTACGACATCCCGCCGCGCTCGATCATCCCGATCGACTGGGACACCCTGCGGACCCTGTCGGAGCATCCGAACATCGTGGCGGTCAAGGATGCGAAGGGCGACCTGCACGGCGCCGGCCAGTTGATGGCCGAGACCGGCATTGCCTACTACTCCGGTGACGATGCGCTCAACCTGCCCTGGCTGGCGATGGGCGCAGCCGGTTTCATCAGCGTCTGGGGCCATGTGGCCGCCGGGCAACTGCGGGAAATGTGGTCGGCGTTCAATTCCGGTGATGTCGCCACCGCCCGCAAGATCAATACCACCCTCGGCCCGCTGTACTACGCGCAGTGCCGGCTCGGAGGCGTCACCATGTCCAAGGAAGGGCTTCGCTTGCTCGGCATCGACGCCGGCGATCCGCGGTTACCGCAGATCCCGGCCACCCCGTCCGAGATCGAAGAACTGGCCGCCGACATGCGGTCGGCCGGCGTGCTGTGAGCACCGACCTGGCAGCTCCGGGGCCGCTGGCCCCCGGCGGTCTGCGGGTGACCGCACTGGGCGGGATCAGCGAAATCGGCCGCAACATGACGGTTTTCGAGCATCTGGGCCGGCTGCTCATCATCGACTGCGGTGTGCTGTTTCCCGGCCACGATGAGCCGGGCGTCGACCTGATTTTGCCGGATCTGCGTCATGTCGAGAACCGCCTGGACGATATCGAGGCGCTGGTGCTCACCCACGCCCACGAGGACCATATCGGCGCCATTCCGCACCTGTTGAAGCTGCGCGCCGACATCCCGGTCGTCGGGTCCCGCTTCACGCTCGCGCTGGTCGCCGAGAAGTGCCGCGAACACCGCATCAAGCCCAAGTTCGTCACCGTCGCCGAAGGCGAGCGCAGCACCCACGGGGTGTTCGAATGCCAGTACTTCGCGGTGAACCACTCCATCCCGGACGCCCTCGCGATCGCGGTGCACACCGGCGCAGGCACCGTCCTGCACACCGGTGACATCAAACTCGACCAGTCGCCGCCCGATGGCCGGCCCACCGATCTGCCCGGGATGTCGCGACTCGGCGACGCCGGGGTGGACCTGTTCCTCTGCGACTCGACCAACGCCGAGCATCCCGGTGTCAGCCCGTCCGAGAGCGAGGTCGGACCGACCCTGCACCGGCTGATCCGCGGTGCCGACGGCCGCGTCATCGTGGCGTGCTTCGCCTCCAATGTGGATCGCGTGCAGCAGATCGTCGACGCCGCCGTGGCACTCGGACGGCGGGTCTCCTTCGTCGGCCGGTCCATGGTGCGCAACATGGGCATCGCCCGCGAACTGGGCTTCCTGAAGGTCGCCGACGAGGACATCCTGGATATCGCCGCCGCGGAGATGATGCCGGCGGACCAGCTGGTGCTGATCACCACCGGCACCCAGGGTGAGCCGATGGCGGCATTGTCGCGGATGTCCCGCGGCGAGCATCGCAGTATCACCTTGACCGCAGGCGATCTGATCATCCTGTCCTCGTCGCTGATCCCCGGCAACGAGGAAGCGGTGTTCGGTGTCATCGACGCGCTGTCCAAGGTCGGTGCCCGGGTCGTTACCAATGCCCAAGCGCGCGTGCATGTTTCGGGACATGCCTATGCCGGTGAACTGCTCTTCCTCTACAACGGGGTCCGTCCCCGCAACGTGATGCCGGTGCACGGCACCTGGCGCCATCTGCGCGCGAACGCCGCACTCGCGGTGCGGACGGGTGTCCCACCGGAGAACGTGGTGCTCGCCGAGAACGGTGTCAGCGTCGACCTGGTGAACGGGGTGGCCTCGATCGCCGGCGCCGTGCCGGTGGGCAAGATGTTCGTCGACGGACTCGTCACCGGTGATGTCGGTGAGTCCACTCTCGGCGAACGGCTCACGCTGTCCTCGGGCTTCGTGGCCATCACGGTGATCGTCCGCAGGGGCACCGGCAAGTCGGCCGGTCCCGCCCACCTGCACTCACGCGGGTTCTCCGAGGACCCCAAGGCACTGGAACCGGTGGCCGTCAAGGTGGAGGCAGAGCTGGAACGCCTTGCCGCAGATCAGGTCACCGATCCGGCGCGGATCGCACAGGCGGTGCGGCGCACCGTCGGCAAGTGGGTGGGCGAGACCTACCGGCGCCAGCCGATGATCGTGCCGACCGTCATCGAGATCTAGTCCGAACGCACCGCCACAGCGGTCCATTCGATGGGCGAGGCGCTGATCGTGCGCCCCGTGGGCCGGATGTAGAGATCCCGGTAGTAACTGGGGCCGACCTGTTCGACCACCCGCCAGCCGTAGCCGCGCAGGATCTCCTCGACACGTTCGGGTTCCATCCCGGTCTTCCAGACCTGCCGGCGCTTCCGGAACTTCCGGTAGACCGCTTCGGCGCCATGGAGATTCGTGCCGTCGATGAAGTCCTGCCGCACGTAGGTGAAGACCAGACGGCTGCCCGGCACGACGGACCGCAGCTGTTCGAACGTGCCGTGTACCGCTTCCGGGGTGAGGTACTGGGTGACGCCTTCCCAGATGAACAGCGACCGCCCGGTGTCGCGAAACCCGTTGTCGGCCAGCACGGTCATCACATCGTCACGCTCGAAATCCACGCCCGCCAGATGCACCGATGCGGGTATGCCGCCCAGGGCGCGTTGCACCGCGGCGGTCTTGCGTTCGATGTTGACGGGCTGATCGACCTCGTAGACGGGCAGATCGCTGTACCGGGCGATCCGGTACGGCCGGGTGTCCAGCCCCGACCCGAGGATGACGACGGTGTCGATCTCACTGGCCGGGTCGGACACCTTGTCGTCGATGAACCGCTTGCGGCAGGCGATGCCGGCCCACAGACCCGGACCGGCGCGTTCGGAGGCCGCGATCATCGCCGCACGCAGCGGACCGGACCGGGTCAGCCGCACCAGGGTACGCAGCCCGGCGGGCAGGAACGATTCGGCCAGATCGTCGTCGACCAGCCGCCGGCCGGGTGCCTCGTTGTGTTCGACGGCAGCCAGCACCATCGGCCCGAAGGCCGTCTGCGCAGCCGGGTTCGATGCCACTAGCGTTTGTTCACGTACCCGGCGTCCAGCGGCAGCGCGACCCCGGTGACGTAACGGGAGGCATCGGTGACCAGCCAGAGCACCGCATTGGCGATGTCCTCGACCTTCAGCGTCTGCACCGGCAGGGCGTTGGACATGTCCGGCCCGCGCTGGGACTGCTGGGCCATGCCTTCGAGCCAGCTGCGGGTGAAGTCGTTGTCGATCATCGGGGTGTCCACACCGGCAGGGTGGATCGAATTCACCCGGATGTTGAACTGTGCCAGCACATTCGCATACACCCGCATCAGGCCGACGATGCCGTGCTTGGCGGCGGCGTAGCCGACCGAGCCCGCGATGGGGGAGCCCAGCCCGACCAGTCCGGCCACCGAACTGGTCAGCACGATCGAACCACCGTTGCCGAACTTCACCATCGGTTTCATCGCCACATCCACGGTGTTGTAGACGCCGGTGAGGTTCACATCGATCACGTCCTGCCAGGCGTCCTCACCGGCCATCGGGGCGATCCCGGCGTTGGCGATGACGATGTCCAGACGGTCCCCGAGTAGCTCGGTTCCGGCACGTAGCGCGCTCTTGAGCGAATCACGTTCGCGGACATCGGCTTCAGTGGCATAGATACGCGCCCCCGTTTCCTCGACGAGTTTGACCGTGGCCGCGAGGTCATCGGGGCTCGCCAACGGGTAGGGCACCGAGGCGATCTGGTCGCACAGATCCACGGCGATGATGTCGGCGCCCTCGGATGCCAGCGTCACGGCGTGCGCGCGACCCTGGCCGCGCGCCGCCCCGGTGATGAACGCGACCTTGCCGGATAGGGATCCCATGTCCGCGACTAGCCGCGCAGCTGACCCTTGGCGGGATCCCCGGCGACAACCGGCGTCAGCATCTTGATGTCGGGCGCGCCGTCGAGGTGTTCACCCACCGCGCCGAACAGCTTGCCGATGGCGGGCGCGGTGCTGTGCGTCTTGAGTGCGTCGGCGTCGGCCCACTGTTCGACGAACACGAAGGTGCCGTCGGCCTCGTGCAGCGAGTACAGCTCGCAGCCCGGCTCGCCGTGCACCTCGGCGATGGCATCGGTACAGGCCGCGCGGACGAGGTCCACGGACTCGGGCTTGGCGGTCATGGTGGCGACGACGACAACAGGCATACAGGAGCTCCTCGATGAGTCTGACTGAACACAGTCACCGTACTGTCTGCCGCCGGGGCCCTCACGGGTTACCGGGGTTCGGCCGGCTCGAGGTCCTCGGCGGAGGTGAATTCGACGAACGCATCGGCGCTCACGTGGAAGAGCCGCGCGGTGGGCAGGTCGAGGAACAGGCCCACGACCGTCACCGTTCCATCGGCGATGCGGGGTCCCGCCAGTGGATGCCGCTGCAATCGTTCCAGCTGGATCGCCACGTTCACCGCACTGAGGGCGTCTGCCTCCTCCAGTCCGGCGTCGCGGGCGGCCGCGGCAACGGGGTGGCCCTCGCGCAGCGCCGTCAGGCTGGCGTCGCCTTCGTGCAGCCACTCCCGGACGGCGCCGTCGCAGTCACCGCTGAGCAGGTCGTGCATCGCCTCGCACCCCGAGTGGCCGCAGACCACGATCGATGTCACCGCCAGCGGGCCGAGGGCGTATTCCAGCGCCGACTCGACCGACAGGCTGCCGTGGCCGGTGGGTACCAGGTTGCCGACATTGCGGACGTTGAGCACGTCGCCCGGGCCGCCGTCGAGAATCAGGTTGGGCAGGATGCGCGCATCGGAACAGCTCAGCAGCATCGAGTGTGGTTGGTGATCGGCCGCCATCTCGGCCATCTGCCCCCGCACCAGGGGCGCGATTCCGTTCTTGAAGCGTTCTACTCCGCCTGCCAGCTGCGGTGGCCAGATCAGCCGCAACGCCGAGACCGCGCGGCGGCCCTCGGTATCGCGACGCGGTGGTGAGCTGGACGCGAAGATCATTCGGGCCGTACCGGTCTCGGTGATATCGATGGTCGCGCCGCCGGCCCGATGCTGGCGGATCCAGTCTTCGAGGGTCTCCATGGCGGCGTGGTCGAGGTAGTCGACATTCAGATCGATCAGGACATCGGCGCCGTCGGGCACGCTGGCCAGCGCGGCCGACAGTCGCGGCAGTGCGAGGAAACTGCAGGAGCCGCTGATCGTGACCTGCCAGCGTGCCTGCCTGCCGTTGGGTGCGCGCAGTTCCTCGGCGTCGATGCTGACCCGGATGATGCGCCAGGCGGCGAAACCGATGGCGAGGGCCAGACCGATCGCCACCCCCTCGAGCAGGTTGAGGAACACCACCGACAGCAGCGTGACGAGGTAGATCAGCAGTTCGCCGGTGCGCCGCGCCAGGTTGACGTGCGCGAGCTTGACCAACTGGATACCGATGACGATGAGCAGGCCGGCCAGCGCGGCCGACGGGATCATCTCCACCACGTTGACGAAGAACACCGAGAAGATCAGTAGCCAGACGCCGTGCAGGGCCGCCGATGCCCGTGTCTTCGCCCCGGCCCCGACGTTGGCGGTGCTGCGCACGATCACACCGGTGACCGGGAGTCCGCCCAGCAGGCCGGACGAGACGTTGGCGGTGCCCTGGCCGAGGAGTTCGCGATTGAAATCGGTGCGCGCACCGGTGTGCATCTTGTCCACCGCGGTCGCCGACAGCAGGCTCTCGACGCTGGCGATCAGCGCGACGGTCAGCACGGCCACGGAGATGGAGGTCCAGCTGCCCGTCGGCATCGTGGGCAGGCCGATGGCGTCGATCACCGAGGCGTCCAGCTGGATGCGTTCGACCGAGGAGAACCAGAGGTAGGACATCGCGGTCGCGGTGACCACGGCGGCCAGCGCGCCGGGCACGGCCTGCACCGGCTTGGGCAGGTACTTCCAGCCCAGCATGATGGCGATGACGGTGACACCGATGATCATCGGCGCCACGTGCAGTGAGCCCAGCTGAGCGGGCAGTCCGGTGAGGTTCTGCCAGGCATTGCTGGCCGGGCCGCCGCCGAGCAGCACGTGTACCTGCTGCAGGGCGATGGTGATACCGATGCCCGCCAGCATCGCGTGCACGACGATCGGGGCGATGGCCAGCGCGGCGCGGGCGACGCGACTCAGCCCGAACAGGATCTGCAGCACGCCCGCGGCCGCGGTGATCGCGCAGGTGGCCTTCCATCCGAAGGTGACCACCAGCTCGGCGACGACCACAGTGAGGCCGGCTGCCGGCCCGCTGACCTGCAACGGGGATCCGCCGACGACGGCGCAGACGATGCCGCCGACGATCGCGGCGATCAGGCCCGCCACCACCGGCGCCCCCGAGGCGACCGCGATACCGATGGACAGGGGCAGGGCCACCAGAAACACCACCAGCGAGGCCGGGACGTCATAGCGAAAGACTGTGTGTAACAAAGATTTAACGTCTTGCTGAGGCGCGTTCGGAGGGGTCACCGGCTCCACGGTACCGACGGTTGCGGAATCCGTCGGCGCCGGCGACCGTGACCCTGATTACGTTTCTTTCGCACCAGTTCGTGGGCATGAAAGCAGGCTGCGGATTTCGTTGTCGCGTGTTACAGCACGTTCACCCAGACGGTCGCACCCAGCACGCCCACGGCGACGGCGACCAGCAGCACCTTGTCGATCGCGGTCAGTTGATCCGGGTAGGTGCCACCGGTCCGGAGTTCGCGGGCGATGAGGAACAGCGGGAAGGTGACACTGATGGCTATCAGTAGGCCGCCGGCGACATACGCCCAGACAAACGGGATGCCGTGCTTGCGTGCCTCGATCACCATCAGGATGCTCACGGCGAGAAACAACAGCAGTATGTCCACGGTGATGGAGCGGGTCCCGGCGTTGACCTTCAGATCAGTCAGGAAGTCGCCGAGGAAGGTGGCGGGGGAGTCCAGGTAGGCGATGTTCTGACTCCAGGTCGCGACCAGCGCGATCACGGCGATTACGGCGTAGATCCCGCATCGGATCTTGCTGACTGTGGTCATTCGGGCAGGTTAGGCCGAAATCGGGCATATTGATGCACTTCTGTGACCCGTGTGGCAGATGGTGAAATTGGGGCGCAAGCGACTAGGCTGACACCCATGGCTAATAAGACCGCCGCCCGGTCCGGAGCCCGTTCGAGCAGGTCAAAGGCCAGTTCCAGCTCGCGGACCGGATCGAAGCCGGCCCGCCCGGCGGCTCCTCGCCGCAAGCCGGCGCCCCGACGTCAAACCTCGCGCTTCGCCTCCGCGGGCTCCGCAGTGGGCCGAGGCACCCGCGCCGGCTGGCTGATGGTGGCCAAGGGCGCCGGTTCCACCGCCCGCTCCGTCGGCCGCGCCCGCGACCTGGAACCCGGCCACCGTCGCGACGGGATAGCGCTGGCGCTGCTCGGCATCGCCGTCGTCGTCGCCGCGAGTTCATGGTTCGACGCGGCGCGACCGGTCGGCGGCTGGATCGACACCGTCGTGCGCACCGTCATCGGTGGTGCGGTGGTGCTGGTGCCGATCATCCTGGGCGTCATCGCCGTGACGCTGATGCGCACCGAACCCGATCTCGACGCCCGGCCGAGGCTCATCCTGGGCACGGCGATGATCGCTCTGCCGGTGCTCGGTCTGTGGCATATCTGGTCCGGCGCCCCGCTCGATCCGGCGGCGCGGCGCGATGCCGCCGGCTTCATCGGCTTCGTCCTGGGCGGGCCGCTCTCGGACGGGCTGACGGTGTGGATTGCCACCCCGCTGCTCGTCATCGGCGTGCTGTTCGGTCTGCTGCTGCTGACCGGAACGACCATCCGCGAACTGCCCGAGGCGTTGCGCTCGATGTTCAGCACTCGCGGATACGACGATTACGACGACGAGTATGACGACGAGAACGCCGAATACGACGACGAGGCCGCCACCGAGGACTTCTCCGACGGCTACTACGACGATGACTACGGTGACGCCCAGCAATGGCCGACCCCCGAGCTGCCCGCCGGTTCGCCGCTGGACAACTACCCGCTGCCCGAGGTGGCGGACACCCCGACCATCCCGGAACCCGTTGCGGCCAAACCGCGTAAGCCCAAGGCCGACCCGCCGAAGAAGCCGAAGAAGGCCGAGGAGACCCTGGTCATGGACCGGGTGGTCGAGGGCCCCTACGTGCTGCCGTCGCTGGGGCTGTTGGTCGCCGGTGATCCGCCGAAGACGCTCACCGCCGCCAACGAGACCATGAAGGACGCCATCACCTCGGTGCTGCAGCAGTTCAAGGTCGACGCCGCCGTCACCGGTTGCCTCCGCGGGCCGACCGTCACCCGCTACGAGGTCGAACTCGGTCCCGGCGTCAAGGTCGAGAAGATCACTGCCCTGCACCGCAATATCGCCTACGCGGTGGCCACCGAGAGCGTCCGCATGCTGGCGCCCATCCCCGGTAAATCGGCGGTCGGCATCGAGGTGCCCAACACCGACCGCGAGATGGTGCGCCTGGCCGACGTGCTGACCGCGCCGACGACACGGGCCGATCACCACCCGCTGGTGATCGGGCTCGGCAAGGACATCGAGGGCGAGTACGTCAAGGCCAACCTGGCGAAGATGCCGCACCTGCTGGTGGCCGGTTCCACCGGCTCGGGTAAGTCCAGCTTCGTGAACTCGATGCTGGTGTCTCTGCTGGCGCGGGCCACCCCCGAAGAGGTCCGGATGATCCTCATCGACCCGAAGATGGTGGAACTGACGCCGTATGAAGGCATTCCGCACCTGATCACACCGATCATCACCCAACCCAAGAAGGCCGCCGCGGCGCTGGCCTGGCTGGTCGAGGAGATGGAACAGCGCTACCAGGACATGCAGGCCTCGCGGGTGCGTCATATCGACGTGTTCAACGAGAAGGTGCGCTCAGGGGAGATCACCACACCGCTGGGCAGCGAGCGGGTCTACAAGCCCTACCCCTACATCCTGGCGATCGTCGACGAGCTCGCCGATCTGATGATGACGGCTCCGCGCGAAGTCGAGGAGTCCATCGTGCGGATCACCCAGAAGGCCCGTGCCGCCGGTATCCACCTGGTGCTGGCCACCCAGCGGCCCTCGGTCGATGTCGTCACCGGTCTGATCAAGACGAATGTGCCCTCGCGGCTGGCGTTCGCCACCTCGTCGCTGACCGATTCGCGCGTCATCCTGGACCAGCCCGGTGCCGAGAAGCTCATCGGTATGGGCGACGGGCTGTTCCTGCCGATGGGTGCGAACAAGCCACAGCGCATGCAGGGCGCGTTCATCACCGACGAGGAGATCCAGGCCGTCGTCGAGGCCACCAAGGCGCAGGCCGAACCCGAGTTCGTCGAGGGTGTCACCAAGGCCAAGCCGACCGGCGAACGTACCGACGTGGATCCCGACATCGGCGACGACATGGATGTCTTCCTGCAGGCCGTCGAGCTGGTGGTCTCGAGCCAGTTCGGGTCCACCTCGATGCTGCAGCGCAAGCTGCGGGTCGGCTTCGCCAAGGCGGGCCGGCTGATGGACCTGATGGAGACCCGCCAGATCGTCGGGCCGTCGGAGGGCTCCAAGGCGCGCGAGGTGCTGGTCAAGCCCGACGAACTGGCGGGCACCCTGGCGCTCATCCGCGGCGGCGCGGACGCCAACGGCGCCGACGCGGAGGACGACGACTTTTAGGTCTGGTGCGCCGGGAGGGTGAGCAGCATCCGGGAGTTGCCGAGAATGTTGGGCTTCACGTAGGAGAGGTCCAGGAACTCGGCCACACCGGTGTCATAGGACCGGCACATCTCCTCGTAGACCTCCGCGGTGACCGGGGTGCCCTCGATCTCGGTGAAGCCATGCCTGCCGAAGAAGTCGGTCTCGAAGGTCAGCACGAAGATCCGGCGCAGGTGCAGATCCCGCGCGACCTTCAGCAGCTGGGCCACCACGCGGTAACCGACACCGTGTCCGCGCACCTTGGGATTGACCGCCACGGTGCGCACCTCGCCGAGATCGGCCCACAGCACGTGCAACGCCCCGCAGCCGACGATCTCGCCGGCCAGCTCGGCCACCCAGAACTCCTGGACCGCCTCGTACAGCGTGACCAGGTTCTTTTCCAGCAGAATCTTGCCCGCATAGATGTCCACGAGCGCCTTGATGGCCGGCACATCGGACGTATTGGCACGACGAACCGTCACCTGTTCAACCACCTCGCTCACAGCAGCGAGAGTATCGGTTCGCGCTACCGATATTCTGTTGCGGTGCCGGGCCAATCAGATACCGATCCAGTGGTGCCCCGGGCGTCCGTCGCGAACGTCGCCAACCTGTTGACCGGCATCCGGTTCCTGCTCGTCCCGGTGTTCGTGGTGGCGCTGTTCGTCGGGGACGGTCATCAGACATTCTGGCGAACAACCGCTTTCGTGGTCTTCGCGGTGGCCGTCATCACCGACCATTTCGACGGGGCCCTGGCGCGGGCCTACGGCATGGTCACCGAGTTCGGGAAACTCGCCGATCCGATCGCGGACAAACTGCTCATCGGGTCCGCGCTGATCGGGCTGTCGATGCTCGGCGACCTGCCCTGGTGGATCACCGGGGTCATCATGGTGCGCGAGATCGGCGTCACCGTGCTGCGGCTGGCGGTGCTGCGGCACGGAGTCATCCCGGCCAGCCGGGGCGGCAAGCTGAAAACGCTGGTCCAGGCTGTGGCGATCGGCCTGTTCATCCTGCCGATATCGGGTGCCTGGCTCACCGTGGCCATGGCGATCATGTTGCTGGCGGTGCTGCTGACGGTGCTCACCGGGGTGGACTACGTCGTCTCGGCGGCGCGTGACTCCCGGACCCGCCCGGCAACCTGAGGGATTCGGGAACCAGCGGCCACCCGGTGGCGTTGATCCTTGTATGACGACACTGATGCGCGAGGTGATCGGCGACGTGCTGCGCGAAGCCCGGACGACTCAGGGTCGCACCCTGCGTGAGGTGTCCGATTCCGCGCGGGTCAGCCTGGGCTACCTGTCCGAAGTGGAACGTGGCCGGAAAGAGGCCTCCAGCGAGCTGCTCAGCGCCATCTGCGACGCCCTCGACATCCCGATGTCGCGCGTGCTCTTCACTGCCGGTGAGCAGATGGCCCGACAAGAGGGCGGCGTCACCGGTATCGACGCCACCACCAAGGTCGTGATTCCGCAGGTTGTGTCCATGGCGGTGGCCTGACCGGGTGCTGAACCGATAGGTTGGCACCCAAAGAAGTTCCCACTGCAGTAGTGCGCACACTCGAACTTATGTAAGGCGGAATGAACCCATGGCCAATCCGTTCGTCAAGGCGTGGAAATACCTCATGGCGCTGTTCAGCTCGAAGGTCGACGAATACGCCGACCCGAAGGTGCAGATTCAGCAGGCCATCGAGGATGCTCAGCGCCAGCATCAGGGGCTGACCCAGCAGGCCGCCCAGGTCATCGGCAACCAGCGTCAGCTGGAGATGCGGCTCAACCGTCAGCTCGCCGATATCGAGAAGCTGCAGGCCAATGTCCGCCAGGCTCTGACGCTGGCAGATCAGGCCGCCGGCACCGGCGACGCCGCCAAGGCCACCGAATACACCAACGCCGCCGAGGCGTTCGCGGCCCAGCTGGTGACCGCCGAGCAGAGTGTCGAAGACCTCAAGTCCCTGCATGACCAGTCGCTGCAAGCCGCCGGACAGGCCAAGAAGGCCGTCGAGCAGAACGCGATGGTGCTGCAGCAGAAGATCGCCGAGCGCACCAAGCTGCTCAGCCAGCTGGAGCAGGCCAAGATGCAGGAGCAGGTCAGCGCCTCGCTGCGGTCGATGAGCGAGATCGCCGCGCCGGGCACCACGCCCAACCTCGACGAGGTGCGCGAGAAGATCGAACGTCGCTACGCCAACGCGATGGGCGCCACCGAGCTGGCGCAGAACTCGGTGCAGGGCCGGATGATGGAAGTCCAGTCCGCCAGTGTGCAGATGGCCGGACACTCCCGCCTCGAGCAGATCCGTGCGTCCATGCGCGGTGACGCGCTGCCGTCCGGTGGGGCCGCCACGCCCGCCACGCCGGCCGCCAATCCGCCCGCCGCTGCACCCGAAAACCCCCTCCAGCAATAGGTTTGGACATGGCGACGAATCCGAGAGCAGGGCGCCCGCGCGGCTGGCGAGCGCTGGCCGAGCGTGGCGTGCAGGGCGGTATCGACACCGCTGCCGAGTTCTCCGGTGTGCTCGCCCAGAAGCTCGCCGCCCTGGCCGATCCGCGCGCCAAGTTGCTGCGCAAGCGGCGGTGGGCGCTGCGGCTGGCAGTGTTCTTCGGTGTCAGCAGCCTGTTCTGGATCCTGGTCACCGCGGTGCTGGCGTCCTGGAGCACCCCGGTCTGGGCACTCATCGTCACCGGCGTGATCGCCGCCGGCGCCGCCTTCCCGGCGACGCTGCTGTTCCTGCGCTACCGCTGGCTGCGCGCCGAACCACTGCCGGTCGGGCCGACGGCCCGCCGGATGCCGCCCTTCGGGTCGGCGGCCCGTAAACCGATGGCCGCCCTGGCGTCCTCGGAACGGGGCCTGTTCTCGCTGCTGGGTGTGCTCGAACGCGGCCGGCTGCTGCCCGCCGCGGAACTGCGCGAGATCGCGGACACGGCCGGGCAGACGGCCGCCACCATGGCGGTGACCGCCAACGAGGTAGTCGCGATGGAGCGGGCAGCCGCGGCGTCCCCGCAGTCGCGGGCCCATCTGACACCCACCATCCAGGCGTTCACCGTGCAGCTGCACCAGGGCGCCCGCCAGTACGACGAAATGGTCACCGCTGCAGCGCAGTTGGTGTCCTCGGTGAATGCGGGTGCGAACAATCCGCTGGCCGGCCGGCGCTACCGCGACGAGCTCGTCAATGCGACCGATCGGCTGCAGGGCTGGGCGCAGGCCTACAGCGAGTTGGGACAGCTGCGCGGCGCCTAGACGTCAGATGTCGTGGGTGCCCAGCTCCGCGGAATCCGGGCGGGGCCCGAACCGATCGATATAGGACTGGTGCTTGGCGGCGTCGCGCTTGCGGGCCAGCGCGTCGACCAGCGACGGGTCCAGGCCGTGCACCCGCAACATGTGCCGGCGCCAGATCTTGTTCAGCGCATGCGAGAAGTAGACGAACGGGATCAGGATCGGCACCGTCATGCTCAGGTGCACGTAGAGCGTCGTCGGGATCAGCCAGAACGGCGCGAGGATCAGCACCGCCGGGATCAGCACCCGCAGCATCAGCCGCCGGGTGGCTCCCGGCCCGGCCAGGTCGTTGCGCACCCAATCCAGCATCGAATCGGGCAGCCGCTTACCCAGGCAGTAGCCGACCAGCTGGAAGAAGCTGGGTTTGGTCCTGCTCACAGCGTGGGGCGCAGCGACGGGATGACCGCTCCCACCAGACCTCGCACGATCGCCTTGGCGAAGTCGAACTGGTCGAAGTAGTCGCGCCACAGCGTGATGCGGCCGTCGTGCACCTCGAACACCCCGCACACCCAGAACTGCAGGCGGACCGGGCCGAACGCGAGCACGTCGGTGCGCTCATTGAGGACCACGGCGCCGTCGGCGGCGGTGCGGTGGATCGCCACGTCGAAGGCGAAGCCCGGCCGGTCGAGCGACTTGAACACCTTGAGGGTGCGCTGCCTGCCCCGGATGGTCGGGAATCCGACGTTCTGATAGACGAGGTTCTCGTCGATCAGTTCGCCGGCGGTATCCAGATCGGGTCCGCGCAGCGAGAACAGAAACTTCTCCACCGTCGCGATGTTGTCGGCTTCGGTGCTGGTGGGCGATACCTGGTCGGTCATACCCCACAGGGTAGAGCGTTCGGGCTGTGGCAGGGTGAGCGCGTGCGGGTCGCCTTCTCATGAAAATCGCGGTGGTCGCCGGGCCCGATCCCGGACATGCATTCCCGGCGATCGCGCTGTGCCTGAAATTCCTGGCGGCCGGCGATACCGCGACGCTGCTGACCGGCCGGAAGTGGCTCGATACCGCCCGGGCGGCCGGCGTGGACGCGGTTCTGCTCGAGGGTCTCGACCTCGAGGTCGGCGATGACGACGGCGATGCCGGGGCCAAGATCCATCAGCGGGCCGCCCGGATGGCGGTCCTGAACGTACCCGTGATCCAAGCGCTGGCAGTCGATCTCGTGTGCTCCGATGTGATCACCGCCTGTGGCGGGATGACCGCCGAACTGCTCGGCCTGCCGTGGATCGAGGTCGTCCCGCACCCGCTGTACCTGCCGTCGAAGGGATTGCCCCCGCTGGGCAGCGGGCTGGCGCCGGGCGTCGGCCTGCGTGGCCGGGCCCGTGATGCGGTGATGAGGGCACTCACCGCACGTTCCATCCGGGCCGGAGACCGGGACCGGGCCGCGGCGCGCCTGAGCATCGGGTTGCCCRCGCGGGATCCGGGACCGCTGCGGCGGCTGATCGCGACTCTGCCCGCACTCGAGGTGCCCCGACCGGACTGGCCGGCCGAGGCCGTCGTCGTCGGGCCGCTGCACTTCGAGCCCACCGAAGCGGTGCTGACACCCCCACCCGGGCCGGGGCCGCTGGTGGTGGTGGCGCCGTCGACGGCGAGCACCGGTACCACCGGCCTGGCCGAACTGGCGCTGACGGCGCTGGTGCCCGGGCGGGGATTGCCCGCCGGGTTGCGGGTGGCGGTGTCGCGGCTGGCCGGCGCGCACATGGAGGTGCCGCACTGGGCGGTCGTCGGCCTCGGGCGTCAGGACGAACTGCTGGACAAGGCGGATGTGCTGGTGTGCGGGGGAGGCCACGGCATCGTGGCCAAATCACTGCTGCACGGTGTGCCACTGGTGACGGTGCCCGGCGGGGGCGATCAATGGGAGATCGCCAATCGCGTTGTGCGGCAAGGAAGTGGAAGGCTGATCCGGCCGTTGACGGCCGAGGCGCTGACCGCCGCGGTGGGCGCGGTGCTGGCGGATCCTGCCTATCGCGCCGCCGCCGGCCGGGCCAGGGCCGGCGCGGGCGAGGTGGCCGATCCGGTACGGGTGTGCCATGACGCGCCGGCGGCGACTCGGTAGGTTGTCGGCGTGCGCATCACCGAGTTCAACGAACGCGTCACCGGTCTGTTCGGTGCCGCCTACGGGGCGTCGGTGCTCGTCGATCACGTGCTGAGCGTGCTGGACGGGCGCACCGCCGCCCAGGCCATCGAGGCCGGGGTCGAGCCACGGACCGTGTGGCGGGCATTGTGCGCAGACTTCGATGTTCCGCGCGACGAGTGGTGAGTCATCCGGACCCGATGATCGTGTTCACCAGATCCAGCGTCGACTGCGTGGCCGCCGTCAGCGCCCGGCGGCCGGAGTCGTCGAGTGTGCCGCACACCCAGTCCCAATGGGCGGTGACGATGTCACCGGGCTCGGGTGCCCCCGATAGCGATGTACCGTCCCTCGTCCACCGCACCCGTTCGGGACGCGCGCTGTCCAGAGCCAGCCTGCCCGCACCGTAACCGACGGGTCGTGAGCTGATCGTCACGTGCTCACCCGCGATGGATTCGACCGTTCCCCAGCGGATACGGCAGTTCTGCATGACGCGAAGGGGGATGACCGGGTCACGGTCCAGGAACCGCACCCACGGGTAGACGGCGAAAACGTGAAAGCTGTGGTGCGCCAGCACACCGCGCTGATCGGTCAGGTCCGGCAGCAGCCCGGTGACCTGGCCACCGAAGGCGATGCGCAGTCGGCGCAACAGTCCATCGGGATCGACCCGGAGCAGCAGGTCGCTTCCCACCCAGTAGCTGCGGACGACGTCCTCGTCGAGTGGGTCATCGCATCCCGCGGCGTCGGCGATGGCCCGCAGGTACGGCCAGACGCCATCGAAGCCCGTTGCGTGCGCGCTGATGGCGGCGGCGTCGTCGGCGCGCAGCAGCACCGCCGGATCTGTGGGGCCGCAGTAGCCGAGTTCGTTCGGTGGGTAGGCGTACCGCGCGAACAACGCGTGTCCGGCCGGCACCTGAGTGGTGGTCATTCAGCAGATCCTGGGCAGTTGCTCACCGACCGGCAGGTCCACCACCCTGGTGCCGCCGAGCGCGGTCCGCGCGACCACGATGCCCGGATGCTCGGGCACGCAGCGGCCTATCACCGCGGCACGTGCGCCGAGCGGATGGTCGCGCATTGCGGCCAGCACCCGATCGGCATCGCCGGGCGGCACGAACGCCAGCAACTTGCCCTCATTGGCCACCTGCAGCGGATCCAGGCCGAGCAACCCGCAGGCGTCGCGTACGTCAGCCGGGATCGGGAAGGTGCGCTCATCGAGTGCGACGCCCACCTGCGCGGCCTTCGCGATTTCGTTCAGCGTCGAGGCCACCCCGCCGCGTGTCGGATCACGCAGGACGTGCAGGTCCGCGCCGGTGTCCAGCATGGTTGCCACCAGACCGTGCAGGGGCGCGGTGTCGCTGGTCACGGTGGTCGCGAACGCCAGCCCTTCGCGGCAGCTCATCACCGCTATCCCGTGCAAGCCGATATCGCCGCTGATGATCACCACGTCATCGGGCGCCGCACGCTGCGGACGGATATCGGCGCGGTCGTCGACGATGCCGATCCCGGCAGTGTTGATGAACACGCCATCACCGTGGCCGGAGTCGACGACCTTGGTGTCACCGGTCACCAGTTTCACGCCGGCCGCCAGCGCGGCGGTACCGAGCGCGTGCGCCACGTGGGCGATGTCCTGCAGGGCGGTGCCCTCCTCCAGGATGAACGCCGTCGACAGGACCAGCGGGCGCGCGCCCGCCATGGCGAGATYGTTCACGGTCCCGTTGACCGCCAGGTCCCCGATGCTTCCACCGGGAAACGTCAGCGGCTTGACGACAAACGAGTCGGTGGAGAATGCCAGCCGGGTACCGCCGACCTCGATCACCGCCGCGTCACCCATCGCGGCGTCGGCGGCGGTTCCGAAGGCCGGCAGGAACAGGTGCTCGATCAACTCGGCCGACATCGCTCCGCCGCCACCGTGCCCCATGACGATGTTCGGTGCGTCGCGCAGCGGTGCCGGGCACACCCACGACTCGAGGTCGATGGACAGGTCAGGCATGGGTCACCTCGAGTCGCCGGTACAGGTAGTACGCGGCACAGGCCCCTTCGGACGAGACCATCGTCGCGCCCAGGGGATTGCGCGGGGTGCATTCGCGGCCGAAGGCCGCGCACTCATGCGGTTTGATGAGGCCCTGTAACACCTTGCCGGACTGGCAGATCGCCGACTCGGCGGTGTGGATTCCGGTGACCGAGAAACGGTGCTCGGCATCGAAATCCCGGTAGGCGGGCGCCAGGCGCCAACCGCTGCGCGGAATCATGCCGATTCCGCGCCACGTGCGGTCGGTGACCTCGAAGACGTCTGCCAGCATTGCCTGGGCGGCGACATTGCCCTGGGACTGCACCGCGCGCGGATAGGCGTTCTCCAGTTCGTGGCGACCGGATTCCAGCTGGATCACCGTGCGCCGGATACCTTCCAGGATGTCCAGCGGCTCGAACCCGGTGACCACGATCGGGATCCGGTACTTCTCGGTGAGCGCCGGGTACTCGCCGGTGCCCATCACGCAGCAGACGTGCCCGGCCGCGAGAAACGCCTGCACCCTGCACGTCGGCGATTCCATGATGGCGGCGATGGCGGGGGGAACCAGCACATGTGACACCAGTAGCGAGAAGTTTTTGATGCCGAGCCGATCGGCCTGGTACACCGTCATGGCGTTGGCGGGTGCAGTGGTCTCGAATCCGATACCGAAGAACACCACCTGCCGATCGGGGTTCTCGCGAGCGACGGTCAGCGCGTCCAGCGGGGAGTACACCACCCGGACGTCACCGCCCTCGCTCTTCACTCGGAACAAATCCTTTGCGCTGCCCGGTACCCGCAGCATGTCGCCGAATGAGCAGAAGATCACCTCGGGCCGGGCGGCGATCTCCAGCGCCTTGTCGATCATCTCCAGCGGAGTCACGCACACCGGGCAGCCGGGGCCGTGGATCATCTCGATCTCGTCGGGAAGCAGCTGGTCGATACCGTGTCGAATGATCGAATGTGTCTGCCCGCCACAGACTTCCATGATCGACCAGCGTCGGCTGGTGGCGGTGCGGATCTGCTCGACGAGCTTACCGGCCAGCTCGGGGTTGCTGAATTCATCCAGGTACTTCATGACGTCACTCCCGCCTGTCTTGCCGCGATCTCGAATCCGTCACCGAACTCCTCCTTGAGCACGCCGAGATGCTCGAATTCGGCCAGCGTCCTTTTCGCGGACTCCTCATCGAGGCGCTGGATCGCAAATCCGACATGGACGACGACATACTCACCGACGGCCGCATCGGGGATGTACTGCAGGCACACGTCCTTCTGGATGCCGCCGAAATCGACAAGTGACATCAGGGTGCCGTCCCGGTCGGCCAGACTCAGGATCTTTCCTGGAACCGCCAAACACATGGGTGTCCTCCATCTCTCAAATCGAGTTCCCCACCAGCAGCTGACCGAGGGCGATACCGCCATCGTTCGGCGGCACGTGGCGATGCGTGATGGTGTCGAAACCTTTCGCGGCCAATGCATCCAGGGTGAGCCCCAGCAGGAGCGCGTTCTGGAACACACCTCCGGAGAGCGCGATGGTGGGTGAGTCGCCTGGTGTGCGCAGCGCCAGATCCACGATCAGGTCGGCGACCGACCGGTGGAACCGTGCGCCGATCATGCCGGCGGGGACACCGGCCCGGGTGTCGGCGACGACGGCGGCCAGCACCGGGGCCGGATCGATGACGACAGGGTGGCCTGCCGTGATCGAGAAGCGATAACTGGTTGTGTTGCAGTCGATACCGCGAGAGATTCCCTCGAGTTCGATCGCGGCCTGGGCCTCGTAGTCCACCACCTGGCGCAGCCCGACCAGGGCGGACACCGCATCGAACAGCCGGCCCATGCTGGAGGTCTGAACGCATCCGAGTCCGGTCTGCACCTGGTGAGCGAGCACGTCGCGTTCGTCATGCGGGCAGGCCCGCACCGGGGCCAGGTCGGGGTCCCAGGGCAGACCTGCAGCCCACAGGTGCGTCATGGCCATCCGGTAAGGGCGCAGCACGCTGACATCACCGCCGGCCAGTGGCACGTATCGCAGCTGGGCCACCCGTCGGTAGCCCTTGTAATCGGCGAGGAGCACCTCGCCGCCCCAGATGGCGCCGTCTGGGCCGTAACCGGTTCCGTCGAAGGCGAATCCGAGTACCTGCGCGGTACCGTCCAGGCCGTGCTCGGCCATCACCGCCGCGATGTGGGCATGGTGGTGCTGAACGGTCCGCACCGGCCGTCCCGCGGCGTGGCGGCGCGCCCACGCGGTCGACCGGTAGCCGGGATGCGCATCGGCCACCATGACTTCGGGAGTGACGCCGGTCAGCGCCCGCAGATGGCGTTGCGCCGCATCGAATGCGTTCAGCGTCGCCAGATCGTCCATGTCGCCGATGTGCTGACTCAACCAGGCATATCTTCCCTCGGCGACGGCCAATGTGTTCTTCAGATCGGCCCCCACCGCCAGGGTCGGTGGAACCGAGACCGGCAGTGCCACCGGGAGTGGGGCGTAACCGCGGGAGCGGCGCAACGGTATCTGGAGTTCTCCCAGCACCCGGACCACCGAGTCGTCGCAGGGCACCAGGATCGACCGGTCGTGCGCCAGCCAGCCGTCGGCGAGCGGCGCGAGCCGGTTCACGGCATCGTCATYGGTGAAACAGATCGGCTCACCGCCCAGGTTTCCCGATGTCATCACCAGCACGGCGGGTCCCGGCTCGTCATCAGGCAGCCCGAACAACAGTGTATGCAGCGGTGTGTACGCCAGCATCACGCCGAGGTCGGGGAGATATGGCGCCACGTTGTCGGCGACCGCGGCTGCGGGCCGGCGCGGCAGCAGCACTATCGGGCGTTGCGGACCGGTCAGTATCCGTTCGGATGCAGTGTTTACGTCGACGATCGTGCGCCCGGCCGCCAGATCGGCGACCATCACCGCGAACGGTTTGTCACCGCGGCGTTTTCGGGTACGCAGTTCGCCCACCGCCGAGCCGTTGGCCGCGTCGCAGGCGAGGTGATAGCCGCCGATACCCTTGACGGCGAGGATCCCGCCGCGACGCAACAGCTTTCGCGCCTCCCGCAGACCCACCTCACCGTCTGCGCGATGACCGTCACCGTCGTGAAAGCTCAGCGTCGGTCCGCAGCCTGGGCAGCAGACCGGCTGGGCATGAAAACGACGGTCGCCGGGGTCGGCGTACTCTCGCGCGCATTCGGCACACATCGGGAACGCGGCCATGGTGGTCGCTGCGCGGTCGTAGGGCAGCGACGCGATGATGGTGAATCGCGGGCCGCAGTTGGTGCAGTTGACGAAGGCATGCCGGTACCGCCGGTCGGCGGGATCCCGTTGTTCGGCGGCGCAGTCGGTGCACATCGCCACATCGGGGGACACCAGGGTGCGGCCCCCGTCGGATCGGGACGTGTCCGCGATCGCGAAACCAGTACCCCCGCGCAGCGGAAGATCCTGCGTCTGAAGCGTTTCGACGACGGCCAGCGGCGGCGGTCGGTCCCGCAGCCGGTCCAGGAACTCCCCGATGGCGTCGGCGTCGCCTTCCACATCGATGACCGCCCCGGCACTGTCGTTGCACACCGATCCGGCCAGGCCCAGTGTGGCCGCGGTGGTGTAGACGAACGGCCGGAATCCGACGCCTTGGACCACGCCGTGCACGCAGACACGCAGCCGCCGGCGGGTCATTCGCCGCTGCCCATCAGTTTCAGGCCGTGCAGCGCCGCGGCAGCCCCTGCCGCGTCGGTCTTCTCGAGCACGAAGCCCATGTGGATGATCACCCAGTCGCCGGGACCGAAGGTTTCMCCGGGCAGCATGCCGATGTTCACCTTGCGCGCCTCACCGGCCACGTCGACGAGTGCAAGCTGATCGCCGTAGCCGTCGAGCATCCCGATGACCCGACCCGGTATCCCCAGACACATCGTTCAGCCCACCAACTCGGCGATGACGCGTTCGACGGCATCGACCGCGGTCGCAACGGCGGCGGCCACCGGTGGGGACAGACCGATACCGTCATCGGTGCTGCCGGCCTCGCAACCGACGACCACCGTGCGCGGTGCGGTGCCGCCGAGCGCAGTGAGGCTGGCGAACACCGTGGCGGGATCCATCGCATGTGCATCCAGACCCGCGGCTGCCGACAGTGATTCGTGATCGGCCTCGAAGACATGCACGGTCCCCGGTGCGCCGCGATTGGGTAGTGCGTCGACAAGGACCACCGCGTCCCATCCGTCGAGCAGGTCATAGGCCAGGTGCATACCCCGGATGCCATAGTCGACCGGACGCACACCCTCGTGGTCGCAGYGGACATGGCGCAGCACCGCGGACCCGAACCCGTCGTCACCGAGAAAGATGTTGCCGATCCCGGCCACCAGAATCTGTGGCGTGACGGCGCCTCCGTCACATCCGCCGTATGCGCACATAGCGTCGTGCATCCGGGATCGAACGAAGTCCGAGCACTGCTCCGGCAATCACCACCACCGCGGCGGCCGCCACGGCCACCCATCCCACTACTTCCATTTCGGGTTCCCTTCGATCAGCGGTTCGACTTCGTCGGGTGCGAAGTACAGATAGCGGCCGTACCAGTCGTGCAGGTCGGCGGCCGGGTCGTCCTCGAGCACGACTCCGATCTGCCGGTCACCGTCCACGGTCTCGTGCACCGAGGTGACGCGCGCGATCCGGTCGGCGAAGAAGATGTCCTGTGCGTCGGCGCGCCGCGACGGCCGCAGCCGGACCCGGCTGTCGCGGCTCAGCCGCACCCCGTTCACCAGTACCGCGTCGTTGCCGGGGTCGACGGCACTGTCCGCCAGGGGATCCCACCAATCCACTCCGTCGGGGACCTCCGGTATCAGACCCGGGGTTTCGGCATGCGGGTCACGGAGCACGCCGTGCAGGTTCAGCAGGGCCTCCGGTGACATCGCGTCGCATCGGTCGATGAGCTGTGCAGCCAGCGGATCGGTGGCTCGGGCCTGGGCCTTCTCGTCGTCGGTCATGGTCATCACCCGCAGTGTCAGGATCTCGTCGATCTCGGTCGAGTCGAAGAGGGCCCCGTGGCTCTGTTCGGCGATCTCGGGGTGGTCGTAGAGGATGATCGGCGACACCAGCACGACGGACGTATCGCCGGGCGGACCGGCCAGCACCGGGAAGCAGCGGTGTTGCCGGCAGCGGCCCACCGCATCGGTGGCCCAGGCCGGCGGCTCCAGTAGCGAGACGAACTCACCGCCATGGACCCGTGCGATCAGGTGGGTGCCGATCAGGGAGGTGGCGATGGCGTGTTGCTTGTTGGCCGGTGGCGCGCCGACATTGCGGACGGACAGCATGATTCGCCGCAGGCCGTCCGCCGGTTCGGTCCGCACCGTCAGTTCGGCGCGCAACTCCTCGCGGGTCCGGACCAACCGGCCGCCGGGAACCCGCTCGGTGTCACGGCCGCCGGCCACGACGAGCGGAACCGTCTGGGTGGCGGCGAGTGCGTCGAACGGTCCCGACGACACCTCGCACTCGACCGCCTCGTCCCAGGTGAGCCAGGTCCGGTCGGCCACGGTCAGCTCACCGACCGGCGTGAACCCGCCGTCCACCTCACGCTGGACCGCACGGTGCTGCAACTGCAGGAACCGCACCACGATGCTGAACAACGCATCAGGCGCGGGCCGCATCAGCAGCTCGGTGGCGAGCGTGTCGTCCTCGCCGACGCCGCGGTCTGCGGCCTGCGGCGGGCCAACCACCCCGAACTGCCAGCGGGACTGGTTCTTTCCCGATGTCGCCCGATAGGGGTAGAGCAGGTAACCCTCGTAGAGCACCGCGTCGGCGATGGCCCTGACCCGGTCGCTGACGGCGTTCATCGGTAGTCCTCGGCGGGGTCCAGCAGCGCGGTCACCGCGTCGTCCAATCCCAGCATGCCGTGCGCGGACTTGTAGGCGACGAGGGCATCGACGGTGTCATGGTTCAGCCGCACCCAGCCGGTGTTCGGGAAGTGAAGCTCGATGAGGTGACGCCATACCGAGACGGGCATGTCGTAGCGGTCCTCGCGGTCCCACGGGATCTGCTGGACGGCGAAATTGTTGCGGCCCTTCGTGAAGACCGTCCCGCTGAACAGGAACTGCAGTGGGATGCTGCCGTCCCGCAGGGCGTGGAGATACTTGGCCGCTGTGACCTCGAAATCGTAGGTGCAGACCAGCGGCAGCTCCACCTGCGTGGCGCCCACGAATCCGGGCACCATGGCGCTGGTGTGCTGCCACAGGAAGGTGTGCTGGGTCGTGCTCCACCGCTCCCTGCTGCCGAACAGGTCCAGCAGGGCGGCCGCCTCGTCGTCGGTATAGCCGCGGCGCAGCGGTTCGATACGCACCTGGCAGCGCAGCGCGATGGCGTGCACCGGCTCGTCACCGATGGCCGCGATCCCGAGCCRTGCCATCAGCAGCGGTGTGACCGCGTAGGGCTCGGGAGCCACCGCGAGCACCGCGAACGTCACGTCACTCACGGCACGACCACCTTGCTGCGGGTGCCGATGCGGTCGAAGAACTCGTCGAGAAATCGGCGCACCTGCTGGCCACCGTCGAATCCGTGCCACAGCAGCCGTAATCGGCCGACGAACTCATAGCAGGCGTCGACGGGCACCAGGAAACACTCGGGCGGTCCGTCGTGCTCGTCCGGCACCCGCATGATGAGCGCCTCGGTGTCGTCGCAGAGCAGGTCGACCCGCGGGTCCGCGGCGCGGATCTGCTCCCAGGAGGTCAGGTCCAGTTCGGATTCCGTGGCGCCGGCCGGACCGGGATAGAACGCCACAGTCCGGCCGAGAGCGGAGTTGCAGAAGAAGAACGCCAGCCCCACCGGGATCTGCAACAGGTCCCATTCGCGCCGGCCGAGCGCGAAGTCCGGGAAGGCGAGGTACCGGTCCGGCACCGCGCGGTAGCGCAGTGTGGCCCGGTCATCGGTGAACAACAGGTAGCAGCCGCGGCACACACACATCAGTTGCCGGCCTTCGAGATTGACCACATGCTGATGTTCGTCGGCGATCTGTTCCGAGCACATCTCGCAGCGTTCGCCGGCCGCGGCGGGCTCCGAGCGGTTGGCGCGGATCCGCGCCAGCACATCGTAGGCGCCGGTCATGGCACACCCGCGATGGACAGCACGCCGTCGCGTACCAGCAGCGGTACCGGCTCGAGATGCACTGCCGTGTCGATACCTGCCCCGGCATGAACGATGTCGAAGTGCGCATGGCAGAGGGGGCAGCGCAACACGGGGCCGGCGGAACCCAACCGGCGGTGCAGTGCGGCGCCCGCCAGCGAGTCGCCACAGTGCCCGCATCGGTCCCGGTAGGCGAACAACTCGTCACCGACCCGGCAGACCAACAGGTTCGCGGTGCCGATCCGGAAGCCACCGACCTCACCCGGCATGAGGTCGGCGAGCCCGGGCGCCGGATGCCAGACGGTCGCTGRCTGGCCGTTGCGGTGGATGCGGCTCAGCAGTGACTCCGCCGGGATCACCCCGGCTGCCGGTGCGGCGTCGGCGGGCACCACGTCGATTCGGGTGACTTCCGGGGCTGCCGCGCCGATGGCGTCCTCGACGGTGAGTTCCAGTGTGATCGCCGAGGAGGGGCAACTTTTGCAGCTGCCCGCGAACTGTAACCGGACAGTCGCACCGTCGGGACCGTCGTCGATGCCGAGCAGGGTGACGTCGCCACCGTGGGAGCCGAGATAAGGCCGGACCCCGGCCAGGGCATCCTCGACGCGTCGGGTCATGTCATGTGGATGCAGCCCATGCACGAGCAGCAGGCTGGCGATCAGGTCGTCGGCGGCGAAATCCTCGGTGAGCGTGGGGTGCGCGGCGGTGGTCAATGTCAGGATATGTTGCAGTGCAACACCGTACAGGTCGGTCACCTCACCGACCAACTGTTCCGCGCGGGTGCGTGCCGTGGTTCCGCCGGCCGCGCTGGCGTCGAGCAACGTCTGTATCCGGTCGCCCGCCGTGCGCCAATGCGCGTCGTCCTGGGTTACCTCGGGGTGTGACAATCCAGGCGGACCCATCGATTAGTCCCCGGTGGCGGACTGGGTGGGGGAGTGCAACCGCTCCAAGGATTTTCCGTTGCCCAGGTACATGTGCACACCGCAGGGCAGGCACGGGTCGAAGCTTCGCACCGTGCGCATGATGTCGATGCCCTTGAAATGCTCCCGGTCGTTCTCCTCGAAGATGGGCTGACCCTGTACCGCGTCCTCGTAGGGGCCCGGGGTGCCGTAGCTGTCCCGGGGATTGGCGTTCCACGGTGTCGGTGGATACGGATGGTAGTTGGCGATCTTGCCGTCGCGGATCACCATGTGATGGCTCAGCACGCCGCGCACGGCCTCGGTGAACCCGCAGCCGATGGCTTCATCGGGCACGTCGAACTTCTCCCAGGTCTTGGTGCGGCCTGCGCGGATCTCGACGAGGGCCTTCTCGGCGAAATGCAGTGCGGCGGCGGCCGCGTAGGCCTGGAAGTAGGTACGGGCACGGTTGCGTTCGATGGTGTTGCTGCCGTGCCGGGGGATCTTCCATTCCAGCTCGACCGGTCCCTTGAGGATGGTCTTGGGCAGGTTGATCTGCACGCTGTGCCCGGTCGACTTGACGTAGCCGATGTCGACCAGTCCGGCCAGCGCGGTCGACCACAGCCTGGCCAGCGGACCGCCTCCGGTGTCCAGTGCGAGGTGGTCCTTGCCGTCGAACCAGCGCGGTGACATCACCCAGCTGTACTTGTCTTCCATGTCCCGCTTCTGCGGGTGCGGGTTGGTGTGCTGGTTCCACGGGTGCCGGCGGTCCACCGGGTTACCCAGCGGATCGTTGTGCACGAACGTCTCCTGGTCGGTCCAGTCGTCGTAATACGRACTGCCCAAGAGGATCCGGATTCCGAGATTGATGTCCACCAGCGAGTGGGTGACCAGCTTGCCGTCGACCACCACACCCGGGGTCACGAACATCGCGTCGCCCCAGCGCTCCATGTCCTTGTAGGCGAAGTTGCACACCTCGGGGTCCTGGAAGGAACCCCAGCAGCCGAGCAGCGTGCGGCGTAGCCCGACCTGCTCGTACCCGGGTAGTGCCTCATAGAAGAAGTCGAACAGGTCGTCGTGCATGGGGACGACCTTCTTCATGAACTCGACATAGCGCATCAGCCGGGTCATGTAGTCGGTCATCAACTGGATGGTGGCGACGGTGCCGACACCGCCGGGGTACAGCGTGGACGGATGGACGTGGCGGCCTTCCATCAGGCAGAACATCTCTCGTGTCCAGCGGCTGACCTGCAGCGCCTCGCGGTAGAACTCTCCGGTGAACGGGTTGAGTGAGCGCATGATGTCGGCGATGGTCCGATAGCCGTGTGCATCCGAGTTCGGCGCGCGCGTGTTCTCGGCCTTGGCCAGTACGCTCGGATTGGTCTCGGCGACCATCTTCTCGCAGTAGTCGACCCCGACCAGATTCTCCTGAAAGATGTTGTGGTCGAACATGTATTCGGCCGCCTCGCCGAGGTTGACGATCCATTCACCGAGATGTGGCGGCTTCACGCCGTAGGCCATGTTCTGGCAGTAGCACGAACAGGTGGCGTGGTTGTCACCGCAGATCCCGCAGATGCGGCTGGTGATGAAGTGGGCGTCGCGCGGATCCTTGCCCTTCATGAAGATCGAGTAGCCGCGGAAGATCGACGACGTGCTGTGGCATTCCACCACCTCACGGTTCTCGAAATCGATCTTGGTGTAGATGCCCAGGCTGCCGACGATCCGGGTGATCGGGTCCCAGGCCATCTCCACCAGCTGGCCGGGTTCGCGCTTCACCTGTGACGGTTCCGGAATGGTCGTTGTCATGGACTTCGCTCCCTAGACGGCACCTACCAGGTGCGGGTCGCTCCCGTTTCGAGCGTTGTGCCCCGGTGCCGCCAGCGTGGTTCCCGGTCCAGGGTGTGTTCGGTGATATGTCGCAGGCTGCGGACGACCGACCCGTACACGCCCGACGCCGCGGTGGAGACCTTGCCGCCCGGGGGCTCGTCCATGAACGGCATGAACTTGTCCGGGAACCCCGGCATGGTGCAGCCGATGCAGATTCCGCCGACGTTCGGGCAGCCGCCGATACCGTTGATCCAGCCTCGCTTCGGCACGTTGCATTTCACGACCGGTCCCCAACAGCCAAGTTTGACAATGCATTTGGGTGAACCGTATTCGTGGGCGAAGTCGCCCTGTTCGTAGTATCCGGCCCGATCGCAGCCCTCGTGCACCGTGGCGCCGAACAACCATTTGGGCCGCAGTGCCTCGTCGAGTGGAATCATCGGTGCCTGGTCGGTGGCCATGTACAGCAGATAGGTCAGCGTCTCCGACAGGTTGTCCGGCTGGATCGGGCAGCCCGGGACGCAGACGATGGGGATACCGGCCTTGCTCTTCCACTCCCAGCCGAGGTAGTCGGGTACTCCCATTGCCCCGGTGGGGTTACCGGCCATCGCATGGATACCCCCGTAGGTCGCGCAGGTGCCCACGGCGACCACCGCGGTCGCCTTGGGGGCCAACCGATCCAGCCATTCGCTGGTCGTCATCGGTTGTCCGGTTGCGGGGTCGTTGCCGAACCCGCACCAATAGCCGTCGGCATGCAGTTGTTCGTTGGGGATCGATCCCTCCACGACCAGCACGAACGGCTCCAGTTCACCCCGGTCGGCGCGGAAGAACCATTCGAGGAAGTCGTCGGCGCCGCCGTTGGGTCCGCACTCGAAGTCGATCAGGGGCCAGTGCACGGCGATCTTGGGCAGACCGGGAAGTGCGCCGAGCGCGATCTCCTCGATGCTGGGTTGGGTGGCGGCAGTCAACGCCACGGAATCGCCGTCGCAACTCAGGCCGGCGTTGATCCAGAGCACGTGAATCAGCGTCTCTTCTGCTTTGACTGCTGCCGAAGTGGGCATGGCGCAGTTCTTTCCGGGACGGGCTGGGTCCCTGCGTCGAACTTCTGAGGGGATGAGCTGGGTCCCCTCCGCCGCAGGAGTCGACGTCCGGCCCGTTGTGCGGCGCTGTTATTCGGTCTACTCCGAGGGGTTTGCCTTGTCAATGGATCCGGTGACCCATTGGCAGCTGTGCGCTCAAGCTGTCCCGGGCCGAGTCGATCCACCCATACCAGGACGCCATACCCGCACCCGTGGCCGCCGACAGCAGCAGCACATCCACATCCGGGTTCACCGAGCGGACCGCGTGCTGAAAGACATCCAGGTCGAAGTCCACATGGGGCAGTAGATCCAGCTTGTTGACGATGACCAGACCTGCAGCAGCGAACATGTGCGGATACTTCAGCGGCTTGTCCGCGCCTTCGGTGACCGATATGACCACCACCATGGTGCGTTCGCCGAGGTCGAACAATGCCGGGCAGACCAGATTGCCCACATTCTCGATGAACAGCAGCGAATTCGGCTCGGGTTCCAGGGAATTCAGCGCATCATGGACCATCTGCGCGTCGAGATGGCAGCCCGCCCCGGTGTTGATCTGCACCGCACGTGCGCCCGCGGCCCGAATGCGCTCGGCGTCGAGCAGGGTTTCCTGATCACCTTCGATCACGGTGATCGCCCGGCCTGTGGTCAGCAGCTCACGGATGGTGCGCTCCAAGAGCGTCGTCTTGCCGGCACCGGGCGAACTGGTCACATTGAGTGCCACGATGCCGCGTTCGGCAAGCCGGCCCCGGTTCTGCCCGGCGAGCTGATCGTTCTTCGCCAGCACCTTCTGTTCGAGTGAGACGGTCTCGGTATGTGGATGGTCGTGCGGGTGGTCGTGGGGATGGGGGTGGCCGTGACCGGGCATCGTGATGGTGGCCGTGTCTTCGCCGCAGCCGCAGGTAGCGCACATATCAGCTCACTTCCATCGAGAGGATCTTCAGTTCGCGTCCGGCCAGTACCTCGACATCGGCGCTGCCGCAGCGGCACAGCAGGATGGGATCGACCACCGCGAAGTGCGTGCCGCAGGCGCGGCAATGGGCTGCGCCGGGTGGGATGGCGAGATCCAGGCGGGCGCCATCGGCGACGGTGCCTTCGGTGGCCAGGTCGAAACAGAACCGCATCGAGTCGGGCACCACCGCGCACAGCGCACCGATCTCGACCTTGACACTGAGCACCCGTCGGCCTGCGGCGTGTTCACACACCGCGTCGACGACGCTCTGGGTGATTGCCATCTCGTGCATGTCTGCCCCGATTCGGGCCGGATGACCCCACGATATGCCCGCACCTGCCGGGACACAACGGCGTGTCTGCTTGCGTTCGAACACCTGTTCGCTAATCTGGTGAGCGTTCGACCGAGAATTACTTGTCGGTGGCTCGTCCTAACCTGACAGCCAACCGACCGGAACCCCGGTCAACCGCACGACTACCGGAGAGGTACTCCCATGGCGCCACAGGCTCCTGATCGCGACAAAGCACTCGAACTGGCGATGGCCCAGATCGAAAAGAATTACGGCAAGGGTTCGGTGATGCGACTCGGCGACGAGGTGCGCCAGCCCATCGCGGTCATCCCGACCGGCTCCATCGCTCTCGACGTCGCGCTCGGCATCGGTGGGTTGCCGCGCGGCCGCGTCGTCGAGATCTACGGCCCAGAATCCTCGGGTAAGACCACCGTCGCGCTGCACGCGGTGGCCAACGCCCAGGCCGCCGGAGGCATCGCGGCGTTCATCGACGCCGAGCACGCACTGGACCCGGACTACGCCAAGAAGCTCGGTGTGGATACCGATGCGCTGCTGGTCAGCCAGCCCGACACCGGTGAGCAGGCACTGGAGATCGCCGACATGCTGGTGCGGTCCGGCGCCATCGACCTCATCGTCATCGACTCGGTGGCCGCGCTGGTGCCCCGCGCCGAGATCGAGGGCGAGATGGGCGACAGCCACGTCGGCCTGCAGGCCCGCCTGATGAGCCAGGCGCTGCGCAAGATGACCGGTGCGCTGAGCAACTCGAACACCACCGCGATCTTCATCAACCAGTTGCGCGAGAAGATCGGCGTGATGTTCGGCTCGCCCGAGACCACCACGGGCGGTAAGGCGCTGAAGTTCTACGCCTCCGTGCGTCTGGACGTCCGGCGGATCGAGACCCTCAAGGACGGAACCGACGCCGTCGGTAACCGCACCCGCGTCAAGGTCGTCAAGAACAAGGTGTCGCCGCCGTTCAAGCAGGCCGAGTTCGACATCCTGTACGGCCACGGCATCAGCCGCGAGGGCTCGCTCATCGACATGGGCGTCGAGCACGGCTTCATCCGCAAGTCCGGCTCGTGGTTCACCTACGAGGGCGAGCAGCTCGGCCAGGGCAAGGAGAATGCCCGGAAGTTCTTGCTGGAGAACCCCGATGTGGGCAACGAGGTGGAGAAGAAGATCAAGGAGAAGCTCGGCATCGGTGCCGTGCTGACTGCCGAAGATGACATTCTGCCCGCCCCCGTCGACTTCTGAGAAGCCGGCTGAGCCCAAACGGGAGGAGCAGGCGCGGGACGTGTGCCTTCGCCTGCTCACCGTTCGGGCGCGCACGCGTGCCGAGCTGGAAGCCCAGCTGACCAAGCGCGGTTTCCCCGACGACGTCAGTGCCCGGGTGCTCGACCGGCTCGTCGAGGTCGGGTTGCTCGATGACGCGGCGTTTGCCGAACAATGGGTGCACACCCGTCGCGCCAATGCTGGAAAAGGTAAGCGCGCGTTGGCTTCTGAGTTGCGGACCAAGGGGGTTGATCCCGAGCTCATCGCCGAAACGCTCGACAGCGTGGACGCCGGGGAGTGGCGGGTGCGGGCCGAGGAGTTGGTGGCCGCCAGGCTGCGCCGCGAGAAGCTCGATGACGAGGTGAAGGTGACCCGGCGGCTGGTGGGCATGCTGGCCCGGCGCGGATACAACCAGGGGATGGCCTTCGACGTCGTCAGCACGCAACTCGTCCATGAGCGCGAACGCCGTTCGGTCTAGGCCATCCCTGGGCTGTCAGATCAGGAAGCCACCGTCGACGTTCAACGCGATGCCGGTGATGTAGCCGGAATCCGGTGAGGCCAGGAACGCGACGGCGCTGGCGACGTCGCTGGTGTGACCGTAGTGGCCGACCGCCAGCAGCGGAGTCATCTGGTCGGCCAGTGGGCCTTCGGCGGGATTCATGTCGGTGGCGATCGGCCCCGGCTGAATGTTGTTCACGGTGATACCGCGCGGGCCCAGTTCACGGGCCAGGCCTCGGGTGAAGCCGGCGACGGCCGCCTTGGACAACGCGTACACCGAGAAGGCGGGCACCGGAACACGGTCGGCGTTCACGCTGCCGATGTTGATGATGCGGCCGCCCTTGCCCAGGTGCGGCACCGCGGCCTTGGTGGCGGCGAATACGCCGCGCACGTTGATGTTCACGATCCGGTCGAACTCTTCGAGTGCGAAGTCCTCGATGAGCGCGCCGGAGGCCACGCCCGCATTGTTGACCAGGATGTCGAGACCGCCCAGTTCGGCGACCGTGGTGTCGACGGCGGCCGCGGTGGCCGTCGCGTCGGCGCTGTCGGCCTGGATGGCCACCACCTTCGCGCCGGCGGCGGTCAGTTCGGCGGCCAGGGCTTCCGCGGGTGCCGGTGACGAGTTGTAGGTGAACGCCACGGCGGCGCCGTCGGCGGCCAGCCGGCGCACGATCTCGGCTCCGATACCGCGGGAGGCTCCGGTGACCAGGGCCCGGCGGCCGGCCAGTACTGGAGTGTGGGTGGTGTCGGTCATGGTGTCCTCCGAAGGCTGGGAAGGTTCTTTCGAACCGATCGGTTACATAGTGTGTACAGGTCAAGCGTCACGGCAGGAAGATCATTCCGCACTGTGGCCCGCATCACACAGGAGAGGTCAATGGCGATCGGTCGGCCCAGGGGATTCGAACCGCAGCAGGTGCTCGACACCGCCACCCGGCTGTTCTGGGAGCACGGCTTCGACGGCGTCTCCATCAGTGACCTCACCGACGCCACCGGGATCAACCGGCGCAGTCTCTACGACACCTTCGGTTCCAAGGACGACCTGTTCCGGCGCGCGGTCGAGCATTACGTGGCGGGCCACGGCGGCTATGCCGCCGACGCGCTCGGCCTACCGACGGCCCGCGAGGTCGCCCACGCGATGGTGCACGGGGCGGCCGACGCCACCTCGACGCCGGACCGTCCGTCGGGATGTCTGCTGGTGCAGGGGGGTTCCGATCTGGCCGAACTGCGCGATGCCGGGGTAACGGTGCTCGCCGAGCGGTTCGCCGCGGCGCAGTCGGCGGGCGAGATCGCCGGTGAGGACCCCGTTTCGCTGGCCCGTTGGATCGCCGCCACCTGTCAGGGCATCGCCGTGCAGGCCAGGAGCGGCGCCACCCGCGAGGAACTGCACGCCATCGCCGACCGGTCGTTGCGGGCCTGGCCCGACTAGTACAGGCCGCGCTCCAGCGTGCCGAGAAGTTCGAGCGCGGCGGTGATGTCGTGATCGCCGGTGTCCGCGAGCGCATCGCGGAGCAGTCCGGACCAGATCGCCCTGATGTGCCTCAGGTTCTCGGCGGCCGACTCGGTGGACCGCAACAGTGATTGACGGTTGTCGGAGGGGTCGGCGGCCCGCCGCACCAGGTGTTTGGCCTCCAGGTCGCGCAACGCCCGGCTCAGATTGCTGCGCTGCAGGCCGGTTCCGCTGGCGACCGCGCTGGGGCTGACGCCGGGGTGGTGGTCGATATAGCGCAGCACCGTCACCTCGGTGGTCGAGAGGTCGAGCACCGAAGGGTCTGCGGCGGTACGCAGTTTGATGGCGCGGGACACCGCCATGACGACGTCGGCCAGGTCGGCGAGCTGCTCGGTGTGACGCGATCGCGCTTGCATGCGGCCACCCTACCTGATAGTTATAGATATATAACTATCAAATGATAACTACTTGGAGATGTTGAATGCCGACGTCCGTCGACACCCCCGCGCGTACCGAGCGCGCGCCGCGCATCACCGCCGGCCTGCTGGTCACCCTCGCGCTGCTGTCCGCGGTGGCTCCCTTCGCCACCGACCTGTACCTGCCCGCCTTTCCCGAGATGGTCTCCGACCTGCACACCTCGCCCACGAATGTGCAGCTGACCCTGACCACCTTCCTCATCGGGCTTGCCCTGGGGCAGTTGATCTTCGGCCCGCTGTCCGACCGCTACGGGCGGGTCCGGCCACTGCTGATCGGCGCCGCCATCTGCGTGGCCGCCAGTGTGGTGGCGGTGCTGGCGCCGACCATCGAGGTGCTCATCGCCGCCCGGCTGGCCCAGGGCCTCACGGGTGCGGCAGGCATGGTGATCGGCCGCGCGATCATCTCCGACCTGGCGACCGGTCGCGCCGCCGCCCGGGCGTTCAGCCTGATGATGATCGTGGGGGGCGTGGCCCCGATCGCCGCGCCGCTGGCCGGTGGTTTCCTGGTGGGTCCGCTGGGCTGGCGCGGCGCGCTGGCCGTCATCCTGGCGCTGGTCGTGCTGATGCTCATCGCCGCGCTGGTGGTGATCCGCGAAACCCATACCGAGGAGCGGCGCACCGCGTTGCGCGACGAAAAGGCCACCACCGGTTCGCCTCTGCGCCGGCTTCTCGGTCGGCGATACGTCGGCAACGTCGTCGCCTTCGGCTTCGCGTTCGCCGTGATGATGGCCTACATCTCGGCCTCGCCGTTCATCTACCAGACGATGATGGGGCTGAGCGCGGCCCAGTACGGTGCGGTGTTCGGGGTGAATGCGTTCGGTCTGCTGCTGATGAGTGCGCTGAGCGCCCGGTTGTCCGCGCGCAGTGAACCGCACGTCCTGGCCGCCGTCGGCTTGGCGGTGATCACGGTGTCCAGCATCGCCGTGCTGGCGCTGTCCTGGTCGGGAGCCGCGGCCGGCTGGCTGGCGCTCCCGCTGTTCACCGCCGTCGCCGGGATGGGCCTCATCTTCGGCAACGCGACCGCGCTGGCGCTGTCGGCCGCCCCGGGTGCGGCAGGCACTGCCTCGGCCGCGTTGGGCGCCACCCAGTTCCTGCTGGCCGCCGCCGTCTCACCGCTGGTGAGTCTGGCCGGCGAGCGGACCGCGGGCCCGCTGGGCATCGTGATGGTCTGCGCGTCGGCGATCGCCTGTGCGGGTCTGGTGCTGGCCCGGAAYCAGACCGCCGGACCGTCCTGAACAACGGGCCTGGCGGCCAACGGTTCCGGCCCCTTCTTGGACCGGCGCAGCCGGGCCTCGAGTCGGTTGGCCGCCGACGACAGCGCGAAGTTCAGCGCGATCATCAGCGCCGCGATGACGATGAGCGCGGGAATGTAGTTGCCGTAGGCCGATCCGATGCTCTGGCCCTGCCGGACCATCTCCAGGAATGTGATCTGGTACCCGATCGCGGTGTCCTTGAGCACCACCACCATCTGGGACACCAGTACCGGAAGCATCGAGGTGATGGCCTGCGGCAGCTGGATGGAACCCATCGTCTGGCGCCAGGTCATGCCCAGCGCCGAGGCCGCCTCGGCCTGTCCGCGCGGTAGGGCGTGCACGCCGGTGCGCACGATCTCGGCGATCACCGCCGAGTTGTACAGGGTCAGACCGGTGATGACACCGGCCAGCGCCAGGTATTCCGACGGGAACATGTCGTAGAACGCGAACAGTGCATACGAGAACAGCATCATGATGAGCACCGGGACCGCACGGAAGAACTCCACGAAGGTCGCACACGCCCAACTCACCGCCGATATCGGGGACAGCCGGCCGACACCGAGCAGGCAGCCGAGCACCAGCGCCAGCACGATGGACGCCGCCGCCGCGGTCAGCGTGCCCTTGATGCCGGGCAGCACGTAGGTGATCCACAGATCCCCGGTGAGGAAGGGCTCCCATTTGGCCGCGGTGAATTGATCCGCGGCGGCGAACTTCCAGATCACCCAGCCGAACGCCGCGGCGAAGAGCACCACCGTCAGGACGGTGAAGATCCGGTTGCGGGCCCGGGCGCGGGGACCGGGTACGTCGTAGAGGACGGAGGCAGCAGCTTTCACCTCAGCACCGCCAGCCGCTTGCCCAGCCAGCCGAACAGCAGCCCCATCGGCAGCGTCAGGATGACGAACCCGATCGCGAAGATGCCACCGACCACCAGCAGCGCCGAGGTGTTCTCCACCATCTCCTTCATCAACAACGCCGCCTCGGCCACCCCGATCGCCGAGGCGATGGTGGTGTTCTTGGTCAACGCGATCAGCACCGAACCGAGCGGAATGATCACCGCGCGAAACGCCTGCGGCAACATGACGATCCGCAGGTTCTGGGCGAAGGTCAGGCCGAGCGAACGTGCCGCCTCGGCCTGACCCACCGGCACCGTGTTGACGCCGGACCGGATCGCCTCACAGACGAAAGCCGCTGTATAGACGGTCAATCCGAACACCGAGAGCCGGAAACCGCTGTCCACGATCGAGGTCGGCGAGTTGGGGTCGGTCAGCGTGATGTGCAGCGTGTTACCGAGACCCAGYGAGCAGAACACCAGGATCAGGGTCAACGGCGTGTTGCGCACCACGTTGACGTAGCTGGTGCCCAGCCCACGCATCACCGGAACCGGGGACAGTCGCATCCCGGCCAGGATGGTGCCCAGCACCAGCGCGCCGATGGCGGCGTACACCGTGAGCTGAATGGTGACCCAGAACGCCGCGTAGATCCGGTCCTGGTACTCGGTGAAGATCTCCACGTGACCGCGCGCGGTTTACTTGTCGACGGTCGGCGGTGTGGGCGCGGTGATGCCTGCGGGGCCGAGGTTCTTGTCGAAGGCCTCTTTCCACGCGCCGTCGGCGATCATCTTGGTGATGGCATCGTTGATCTTGGTACGCAGTTCGGTGTCGTCCTTCTTCAGGCCGATGCCGTAACGCTCCTCGGAGAACGGTTCGCCGACGATCTTGAACGTTCCGGGGGACTGGGCGGCGTAGCCGGCCAGGATGACCTCATCGGTGGTCACCGCGTCGATCGCGCCGGTCTTGAGCGCCTCCACGCAGGCCGAGTAGGTGTCGTACTGCTGCAACTGCACGCCCGGGTACTTGTCCTTGATGCGCTGGGCCGGCGTGGAACCGGTCACCGAGCACAGCTTCTTGTTGTTCTCCAGCGACTCCGCACCGGTGATGTCGCTGTTGTCGGCGCGCACCAGCAGGCTCTGCCCGGTGATCAGGTACGGCCCGGCGAAGCTCACCTTCTCCTTGCGGGCGTCGGTGATCGAGTACGTCGCGGCGATGAAGTCCACCTGCCCGTTCTGGATCAGCGTCTCGCGCTGCCCCGACGGGGATTCCTTCCACTCGATGTCCTCGGGCTTGTAGCCCAGCTGCTCGGCGACATAGGTCGCCACGTCGACGTCGAACCCGCTCATGGTGCCGTCGGGGTTCTTCAGACCCAGACCGGGCTGATCGATCTTGGTGCCGATGGTCACCTTGTTGCTGTCGCCCTCACCGCCGCCGCACGCGGCGAGGGTCAACGGCAGCGCTGCGGCCAGAACGGCGGCGGCAGCCACCCGGAAACGCAGAGACGGCATGTCATGGTCCTTTCGGAGGTGGACGATCAGTGGTTGAGAATTTTGCCGAGGAAATCCTTGGCACGGTCGGACTTGGGGTTGTTGAAGAACTCCTCGGGCTCGGCGTCCTCGACGATCGCACCGTCGGACATGAACACCACCCGATGTGACGCGCGCCGCGCGAAACCCATCTCGTGGGTGACGACCAGCATGGTCATCCCGTCGGTGGCCAGCGAGGTCATCACCGCCAGCACCTCGTTGATCATCTCCGGATCGAGCGCGCTGGTCGGCTCGTCGAACAGCATCACCTTCGGGCTCATCGCCAGTGACCGGGCGATCGCGACCCGTTGCTGCTGCCCGCCGGACAGCTGAGCCGGGTACTTGTCGGCCTGATTGGAGATGCCGACCCGGTCCAGCAGGGCCATCGCCTCGGTACGGGCCTTGTCCTTGGCCAGCTTTCGCACCTTGACCGGCGCCAGCATCACGTTCTCGACAATTGTCTTGTGCGCGAACAGGTTGAACGACTGGAACACCATGCCGACATCCGAGCGCAACTCGGCGAGTTTGCGGCCCTCCTCGGGCAGCACCGCACCGTCGATGGAGATGGTGCCGGTATCGATCGGCTCGAGCCGATTGATGGTGCGGCACAACGTTGATTTGCCCGAACCCGACGGGCCCAGCACCACCACGACCTGACCGCGCGGAACATCGAGATCGATGTCCCGGAGCACGTGCAGATCGCCGAAGTGCTTGTTCACACCCTGTAGCGAGATCATCGGGACCGAAGCCGCGGTGGTCATGGACTGGAACCCTACCCAGGTAATGCTCAGGATGGGGCGTATCGACACCCCCGTAACATGAACGTCGTGACTTCCGTGTTGGCCTCGACTGTGGAGGCGGGTGCTGGCCGCCCGGCCCCCGTGCGCACCTATCAGGTGCGTACCTACGGCTGCCAGATGAATGTGCACGACTCCGAGCGGTTGTCCGGGCTGCTGGAGGCCGCCGGCTACGAGCGGGCCGCCGAGGGCACCGACGCCGATATCGTGGTGTTCAACACCTGCGCCGTGCGCGAGAACGCGGACAACAAGCTGTACGGCAATCTCAGCCATCTGGCCCCGCGCAAGAACGCCGAACCCGACATGCAGATCGCCGTCGGGGGCTGCCTGGCCCAGAAGGACCGCGACGCCGTCCTGAAGAAGGCGCCCTGGGTCGACGTGGTGTTCGGCACCCACAACATCGGCTCGCTGCCGGTGCTGCTGGAGCGGGCACGTCACCAGCGGGTCGCCCAGGTCGAGATCGCCGAGTCGCTGCAGGAGTTCCCGTCGGCGCTGCCTGCTGCCCGCGAATCCGCCTACGCCGCTTGGGTTTCCATATCGGTGGGATGTAACAACACCTGCACGTTCTGCATCGTTCCCGCGCTGCGCGGCAAAGAGGTGGACCGTCGCCCCGGTGACGTGCTGGCCGAGGTGCAGACCCTGGTGGACCAGGGTGTGCTCGAGGTCACCCTGCTGGGGCAGAACGTGAACGCCTACGGGGTGTCCTTCGCCGACTCCGACACCCCGCGCAACCGCGGCGCCTTCGCCGACCTGCTGCGGGCCTGCGGGACCATCGACGGGCTGGAGCGCGTCCGGTTCACCTCCCCGCACCCCGCCGAGTTCACCGACGACGTCATCGAGGCCATGGCAGCCACGCCCAATGTGTGCCCGACGCTGCACATGCCGCTGCAGTCGGGCTCGGATCGCGTGCTCAAGGCGATGCGGCGGTCCTACCGCGCCGAGCGATACCTGGGCATCATCGACCGGGTGCGCACCGCGATACCGCACGCCGCCATCACCACCGACATCATCGTCGGCTTCCCGGGCGAGACCGAGCAGGATTTCCAGGCCACCCTGGATGTGGTGGCGCAGTCCCGCTTTGCGAACGCGTACACGTTCCAGTACTCGAAGCGCCCCGGCACCCCGGCCGCCACGCTCGCCGACCAACTGCCCAAAGAGGTTGTCAGCGAACGCTATCAGCGACTCATCGAGCTACAGGAGCAGATTTCTTTGCAGGAGAACCAGGCTCAGGTCGGCGTGCACGTCGAACTGCTGGTCGCCGCGGGGGAGGGACGCAAGGACGCCGCCACCGCGCGGATGTCCGGGCGCGCCCGCGACGGCCGGCTGGTGCACTTCGCCTCCGGCGGCGCCGACATCCGCCCCGGCGACATCGTCACCACGACCGTGACGCGCGCCGCCCCGCACTTCCTGGTCGCCGACGGAGTCGTGTCCACGCACCGCCGTACCCGCGCCGGGGACGCGCACGCGGCGGGGCTTCGCCCGGTCACCGGCGTGGGTCTCGGTATGCCGGGTATCGGCGTTCCGCCCGCCGTCCCCGTCACCGGAGGATGCGCGCTGTGAGCGGCCAGGACCCCAAGGACTTCGACGCGTTCAAGGGCGATATCGAAGCCGCCGAACGCCGGGTGGCCTCCGAGATCGACCCCGGTGCCCGCGCCCTGGTGGTGGCGATCCTGGTGTTCGTCGTGCTGGTGTCGTTGCTGCTCCCGCACACCGGATCCTCCCGCGGCATCGACGTGCTGATCGCCAGCGACACCGCGATCGCCGACGGCCTCTCGCTGCCGTCGCGGGTGTTCGTCTGGCTGGCGCTGGTCTTCAGCGTCGGGTTCTCCGTCCTGGCGCTGCTGACCCGGCGCTGGACGCTGGCCTGGATCGCGCTGGCAGGCACCACCGTGGCCTGCCCGGCGGGCATGCTCGCGGTGTGGTCCCGCCAGACCGCCGGTGCGGGGCTGCCCGGCCCCGGATTCGGGCTCGTCATCGGTTGGCTGGCCGTGCTGCTGCTGGCCTTCCACTGGGCGCGGGTGGTGTGGTCACGCACCGCGGTGCAGCTGGCCGCCGAGGCGGAGCGCCGTCAGGCCGTCGCCGAGCGTCAGCACAAGACGCTGCTCGACGATCTCGGTGACGATCCCGACAAGCCCTAACGCTTCTTGGTGACCGCTTCCGCAGCGGTCCCCGCCCACTCCCGCCACTGCGCGGCGCTGGCCCGGGCCGCCTCGGCATCCTTGGTCTTGCCTGCCGCCTCGGCCTTCTCCGCCTGGCGCTCGAACTGCTCGGCGCGCTCGCGGAACTGATCGGCCCGCGCCTGGGCCTCGGCATCGGGTTGGCTCGCGGTGGTCGCGTCGCGGACCTTCTTCTCCACCGCGCGCAGTCGGCGCTCCAGATCCGCCGACTTCTCCCGCGGCACCTTGCCGATGGCGTCCCACTTGTCGCCGATCGCACGCAGCGCGGCCTGGGCGGCCTTGGCGTCGGAGATGTCGATGCGTTCGGCCTCGGCCAGCAGCTTCTCCTTGGCGACCGCGTTCGCGCCGAACTCGGCATCTCGCTCGGCGTTGATGGCGTTGCGGGCCTCGAAGAAGGTGTCCTGGGCGGCCTTGAACCGCGCCCACAGCGCGTCGTCGACATCCTTGGCGGCGCGACCGGCGGCCTTCCACTGCGCGAGCAGATCCCGGAAGGTCGCCGCGGTGCCTGCCCAGTCGGTGGAATCGCTGAGCTTCTCCGCCTTCTCGCAGAGGGCTTCCTTGGCCTGCCGGGCCCCGACACGCTCGCGGTCCAGCTCGGCGAAGTGCGAACCCCGGCGCCGGTTGAAGGTCTCCCGGGCCGCCGAGTACCGCTTCCACAGCGCGTCGTCGGTCTTGCGGTCCAGGCCGGTGATGGTGCGCCACTCGTCGAGGATCGCGCGCAGCCGGTCGCCGGCGGACTTCCACTGGCCGGTGGCGTTGGCGATCTCCTCGGCCTCGGCGGCCAGCGCCTCCTTGCGGGCGGTCTGGGCGGCGCGGTGCTCATCGCGCCGGGCGCGTTCCTCGGCGGCGGCCCCGTCGGCGTGTTCGAGGATGGACTTGAGCCGCTGCTCGACGGCGTCGACATCGCCGAGGACCGCGGCGGTCGGCAGGGTTTCCAGCAGTGCGGAGGCCGCGGACTTGATCTTGCGGGCATCTCCGCTGCCGGAGGCCAGCCGGGCCTCCAGGAGGACGACCTCGGTGTGCAGATCGTCGTAGCGGCGGCCGAAATGTGCGAACGCGGCCTCGGTCTCACCGGCCTGCCAGGAGCCGATGACGCGTTCTCCGGCGGCGGTGATCAGGACGACGGTGCCATCGTCCTCGACGCGACCGAACCGGTGGGGATCCACCGATGCCGGTGCCGAGACGACGGGCGCGGCTGCCACGGCCGCGGCCGGGCGGGGGTGCGGTGTCGGACGCGGTCCTGGCCTGGGCGTGGGTTTGGGAGTGGGCTTGGGGGCCGCAGCTGCCGATTCCCCGGTGGTCTCGCCGGAACCTGAGTCGTTGGTTGTCATATCCATTCCTCGCACTCCGCGTGGTCTGACCCACGCACCTGCCGCGCGACGCGGCGCCCGATAGCTTCCGTCGCTATTCAAGCAGGTCGGGTCGAGCCGCGGTTGCGATCGGCATGTGTTTACCGGCACCCTCAGTGCCCTGACCTGTTGGGAGGCCTCCGTTGGACAAGGCGGATATCGCCGCACTGCTGGCACTCGGCGCTGCGCTGTTCATCGCCATCGGCGATGTCATCCACCAGCGTTCCGCGCACGAGGTGACCGATGAGCAGGTCAGCCATCTGCAACTGTTCCTGCGACTGCTCAAGGACCGCGCCTGGTGGATCGGCAGTCTCGTCTCGGCGGTCGGGTTCGGACTGCAGGCGGCGGCGCTGGGGCTGGGTTCGGTGCTGCTGGTGCAGGCCCTGCTGGTCACCTCGCTGCTGTTCGCGCTACCGCTGAACGCCCGCGCGAACCAGCACCGGGTGAGTCGGTTCGAGTGGACCTGGGCGGTGCTGCTGGCGGTGTCGGTGGTGGTGATCGTCACGGTCGGCAACCCGACGGCCGGCCATGAGCGGGCCGGCGCGGACACCTGGCTGGCCGTCGGTGCGGTGCTGGCACCGGCGATCGTGCTGTGTGTGCTGGGCGCGCGGGTCTGGTCCGGCCGCAAGATCAGCGCGATCCTGCTGGCGTGCGTCTCCGGCGCGCTGTGGGGACTTTTCGCGATTCTCACCAAGGGCGTGGTCGACCGCATCGGCGACGGGGTGTGGGAGCTGCTGCGCACCCCGGAGCTCTATGCCTGGGTGCTGGTGGCGGTGGCGGGCACCGCCTACCAGCAGGCCGCGTTCCGGGCCGGGTCGATCACGGCGTCGCTGCCGACGATGACGGTGACCGAGCCGATCGTCGCCTCGGTGCTGGGTGTGGTGGTGCTCGGGGAGACCCTGCGCCCCGGAGAGGCCGGCTGGATCACCCTGATCGCCGCGGTGGCGGTGATGATGGTCGCCACCGCCGCCCTGGCCCGCGGGGAGGCCGGCTGGGCCGATCAGTCCGACACCGCCAAGGCGATAACGTGATGGCGTGTTGGCGGCCATTGCTCTGATCCCCTCGGCGCCGGTCCTGGTGCCCGAACTCGCCGGTGCCGCGGCGGCCGAAGTGGCAGATCTGCGTACCGCGGTGCTGACGGCGGCCGCCGAACTGCCGCCGCGCTGGATCGCCCTCGGCGCGGGTGGCGACGACCAGCTGATCGCGGCGTCCGCGGTGGGCACCTTCGCCGGGTACGGCGCCGACATCCGGGTCGCATTGTCGCCGGATGCCGACGACCCGGTGACCGAGCTGCCGCTGGCCGCGCTGATCGCCGGCTGGGTGCGCGGGCAGGTGAACGCCGGCCGCACCGCCGAGGTGCGGGTCTACGCCGACGCCGGCGAGGCGGCCGTGTACCGCGGTAGGACGCTGCGGACCGAGCTCGAGGAACTCCCGGAACCCGTCGGCGTGCTGGTGGTCGCCGACGGCGCGAACACGCTGACCCAGTCCGCGCCCGGCGGGTTCGACCCGGATTCGGTGTCCGCCCAGGCCGCGCTGGATGACGCGCTGGCCGCCGGCGATGTCGACGCCGTGATCAGGTGTGCCGGCGGCGCGGTCGGGCAGGGCGCCTATCAGGTGCTGGCCGGCCTGGTCGGCGCGCGGCCGGTGCAGGCCCGTGAGCTCTACCGCGGGGCACCATTCGGCGTCGGCTACTTCGCGGGCACCTGGCTCCCATGAGTAGCGAGATCCGTCCCGTCGCGGTCATCGGGCCGACCGGGACCGGAAAGTCCGCGCTCGGGCTGGCCCTGGCGGAGCGGCTCGGCGGCGAGATCGTGAACGCCGATGCCATGCAGTTCTACCGCGGCATGGACATCGGCACCGCCAAACTGCCCGTGGCGCAGCGTCGCGGCATCGTGCATCACCAACTCGATGTCCTCGACGTCACCGAGAACGCCTCGGTCGCGCGGTACCAGGAGAACGCGGCGGCCGATATCGAGGCGATCATGGCCCGCGGCGCGGTGCCGGTGATCGTCGGCGGATCCATGCTCTACATCCAGTCGCTGCTGGACCAGTGGTCGTTCCCGGCGACCGATCCGGCGGTGCGGGCCCGCTGGGAGGCCCGCCTCGCCGAGGTCGGGGTGGGCGCGCTGCACGCCGAACTGACCCGGGTCGACCCGGCGGCCGGTGCCGCCATCCTGGACACCGACGGCCGCCGCATCGTGCGCGCACTCGAGGTGGTCGAACTGACCGGCAAACCCTTCGCGGCGTCGGCGCCACGCATCGGCACCCCGCGCTGGGGTACGGCGATCATCGGGCTGGATTGGGACACAAGCATTCTGGATGAACGGCTGCAGCAGCGCACCGACACTATGTTCGCCGAAGGTCTGGTCGCCGAGGTGTCCGGCCTGATCGAGCGTGGCCTGCGCGACGGGGTGACGGCATCGCGGGCCCTCGGTTACGCGCAGGTGCTCGCCGACCTGGACGCCCTGGGCGACGGCTCCGCCGCCGCCGAGCCCACCTTCGTGGGCACCCGTCGCTATGTGCGCAGGCAGCGCTCCTGGTTCCGCCGCGATCACCGGGTGAACTGGCTCGACGGTTCGGCGCCGGACCTGATGGACGCGGCGCTGCGTATCCTGGACAAATGAGGTTCGCCAAAGGTCACGGCACACAGAACGACTTCGTCGTGCTGCCCGACCTCGACGCCGCGCTGGCGCTGACGCCCGACGCGGTGGCTGCGCTGTGCGACCGGCGCCGCGGACTGGGCGCCGACGGCGTGCTGCGGGTGACCACGGCCGGCGCCGCGGCTGCCGCCGGGGTCTTCGCGACATTGCCCGAGGGGGTGTCGGCCCAGGACTGGTACATGGACTACCGCAACGCCGACGGTTCCATCGCGCAGATGTGCGGGAACGGGGTGCGGGTCTTCGCGCACTACCTGCGGGCCTCCGGACTGGAGACCCGTGACGAATTCGTGGTCGGTTCGCTGGCCGGGGCGCGACCGGTGGTGATCGAGCAGTTCAGCCCCACGCACGCCGAGGTCACCGTCGACATGGGCAAGGTCAACCGGCTGGGCGCCGGGTCGGCCGTGGTCGGCGGGCAGCGCTTCACCGGGCTGGGCGTCGATGTCGGCAACCCGCACCTGGCCTGCGTGACGGACCTGAGCGCGGCCGCGCTGGCCGTCCTCGACGTCGGTGCACCCGTGTCCTTCGACACCGCGCAATTCCCCGACGGGGTGAACGTGGAGATCCTGACGAGCCCGACCGACGGCTCGGTGAACATGCGGGTCCACGAGCGCGGAGTGGGCGAAACCCGTTCCTGCGGAACAGGAACCGTGGCCGCGGCGCTGGCGGCGCTGAACCACCTGGGGGAGGAGACCGGCACCCTGGTGGTCCGCGTCCCCGGCGGTGAGGTGAGCGTCACCATCACTGAGGCCACCAGCTACCTGCGTGGCCCGTCGATGCTCGTTGCGCACGGCGAATATTCAGGTGCGTGAACCCCGGCCACCGTGCCACCATCGAAAGAACATATGACTGAATCTGACTTCACGCGCAATCCCGTTCCGAGCACCGGCGAACTGGCCCTCGAGGACCGCGCGGCACTGCGCCGCGTGGCCGGGCTGTCGACCGAACTCACCGACATCTCCGAGGTCGAATACCGTCAGCTGCGCCTGGAGCGGGTGGTGCTCGTCGGGGTGTGGACCGAGGGCACCGCAGCCGACGTGGACGCCAGCATGGCCGAACTCGCCGCGCTGGCCGAGACGGCGGGCTCGGAGGTCCTCGAGGCTCTCGTGCAGCGCCGCGACAAACCCGATGCGTCGACCTATATCGGCTCCGGCAAGGCCATCGAACTGCGCGATATCGTCACCGCCACCGGCGCGGACACCGTCATCTGCGACGGTGAGCTCAGTCCCGCTCAGCTGAACTCGCTGGAGAAGGTGGTCAAGGTCAAGGTCATCGACCGGACCGCGCTGATCCTGGACATCTTCGCCCAGCACGCCACGTCCGCCGAGGGCAAGGCGCAGGTGGCGTTCGCGCAGATGGAGTACATGCTGCCCCGGCTGCGCGGCTGGGRTGAGTCGATGTCCCGGCAGGGCGGCGGCGCCGGCGGCAGCGGTGGCGGCGTGGGCACCCGCGGCCCCGGTGAGACCAAGATCGAGACCGACCGCCGCCGTATCCGCGAGCGGATGTCGAAGTTGCGCCGCGAGATCAAGGACATGAAGAAGATCCGCGACACCCAGCGCGGTAAGCGCCGGGCCGCCGATCTGCCCGCCGTCGCGATCGTCGGCTACACCAACGCCGGAAAGTCCAGTCTGCTCAACGCGTTGACCGGCGCCGGGGTGCTGGTCGAGAACGCGCTGTTCGCCACGCTGGAGCCGACCACCCGCCGCGGCGAACTCGACGACGGCCGGCCCTTCGTGCTGACCGACACCGTCGGCTTCGTCCGGCACCTGCCCACCCAGCTGGTGGAGGCGTTCCGCTCCACCCTGGAGGAGGTCGTCGACGCCGATCTGCTGGTGCATGTGGTCGACGGCTCCGATGCCACCCCGCTGGCGCAGATCAACGCGGTCCGCCAGGTGGTGCGCGACGTCTACTCCGACCACGACGGCTCGCCGGCCCCGGAACTGTTGGTGGTCAACAAGATCGACGCGGCCGACGATCTCGCCCTGGCACAGCTGCGCCGCGCCCTACCGGACGCGGTGTTCGTGTCCGCGCACACCGGCGAGGGGCTCGATCAGCTGCGTGCCCGGCTGGTGGAGCTGGTCGAACCGACCGACGCCTTCGTCGACGTGACGGTGCCCTATGACCGCGGCGACCTGGTGGCCCGGGTGCACACCGAGGGCCGGATCGATACCACCGAACACACCGAATCGGGCACGAAAATCACTGCGCGCGTACCGGTTCCGCTCGCGGCCAGCCTGCGCGAGTTCAGCAACTGGTAGTCGCACGGGCAGGCACACCGTCCTGAGGGATCCCCCGGATTCCAGGGGCCGGTGCGCCTGCCCGCGCCGCTCAGGCCGCCTTGTCCGCGGTGTCGGCAGGTTCGCTCTGATCGCTCGAGGCGTCGTTGTCCTCAGCTGCCGCGTCGGTGTCTTTGTCGTTGTCTACGTCGTCGCTGTCGGCGTCGATGTCGTTGTCCGGCTTGTCCTGCGGGACGTCCTCGATGTCCTGCTCATCGGCGTCGTGTGCCGAGGTCAACGGTGCGTCGGCGGATCGCACGCCGGACAGGGCTCGCCGCGCGGCGTGCGGTGCGGTCCTGGCGTCGGTGAGCCGGGCACGCTCGACCTTCTCGTCTCCTGCGTCGGCCTCCACCGTGTCCGTGGGCGCTTCGGTGACAGCGGCCGGCACGGACTCGGGCGCAGCGGCCGCGGCCGTGCTCGCCGGCGCCGGCTTCTGCACCGCGGGCTTGGTCGTGGTGCCGCCGCCGAACACATCGTGGATGCCCTCGCCGAGCGCGTCGACGACATCGCGGGCCAGCACGAACGGGTTGATCCGCGGGATGAGCCGGAAGGGCGCGGGCACGCCGTAGCTCAGCGAGCGGTCGTAGCCGGCCTCGATCAGCACCTCCAGCACGGGGGTGAACAGCGTGACGAGTGGCTTGATGATGAACCCGGTCCCGCTGAATCCGGCGAAGTCCAGGAACGGCCGCACGATCGGCAGGGTCTTGGTCGAGATGGTGATGTAGCGGGTGTCGCCGTGTTCGTCCCAGTTGTCCTCGTTGGCGAGTTGCTCGGCCAGTTCTTCCGGCGTGTACCCGTCGGGGAGTTCGCCGACATCACTGTCCGCATTGGGGGACAGGTAGGTGCCGTGGATGTACCAGAACCCGGCGATCGCGTTGAACACCGCCAGTGCGTTGAGCGGGTAGAGCGGGAAGTCGGCGACACCGTCGTAGCGGAACGCGATATCGGTGGCGCAGATGTGATCGCAGGTGTCGGTCGGCGCGGGCAGGCCGAACGTCGCGTCCAGGATGGGCACATGTCCCAGGAAGGCCAGCCGCTCGAACAGTCCGCCGTTGGGCCGGTTGGTGTTTCCGATCATCACGAAGGACAGGTAGGTCTGATCCTTGGGCAGCCCGGCCAGGTTGCGCTTCTCCCGGCTGACGATGTTGCCGCCCTGCGAGTAACCGAAGATGACGACAGGTGTGTTCGGCGGATCCTGGGCCAGGGTGTCCACCAGCGTGGAGTTCAGCTTGGACAGTCCCTCGCCGGTGGACACATCCCACTTGGCACCCTGCAGCCCGCCCCAGCCCGGTAGCGGGATCGGCCAGAACTGCGCGGGATAGTCGATGCCCTGCAGCGCGCAGTCGTCGTCCGCGGTGCATGCCGGGTTGAACGGCGAGATGTAGTAATCGCGGGCGTTCTCCAGGTAGTCGCCGACGATGTTGGCGTTCGGTGTCCCGGTGCCCGGCACGATGAGCGCCGTCGCAGCCAGTGCCACGGCCATCGTCAGGGTCGAGGCGACGGTGATGAGAACCGCGGTCAGCAACGTCAGCAGGGTTGTGAGCACGCGTCGTGCAGTAGGCATCTGGCACCCCCGGGTATGCGCTCTTCGGATCGTCGCACCCGGGGCGCCGTGACGTTGTCGTTACCGAAAACAGGGCCCCGAATTGAAAGTAGAATCTCATTCTCATATCGTCGTTTCTGAATGATCGAAGGGAGATCACATGGGTTTGCGGGGCGACGCCGCGATCGTCGGGTTCCACGAGCTGCCCGCGACGCGCAAGCCGACCGGCGCGCCGGAGTTCATCCTGGAACAGTGGGCACGGCTGGCCGCCGCCGCGGTCGCCGACGCCGGGCTGACGGTGGACCAGGTCGACGGGCTGGTGACCTGCGGGGTGATGGAATCCCAACTGTTCGTCCCGTCCACCGTCGCGGAATACCTGGGGCTGGCGGTCAACTACGCCGAGCTGGTCGACCTCGGCGGCGCGTCGGGCGCGGCCATGGTGTGGCGGGCCGCGGCGGCCATCGAACTGGGGATCTGCCAGGCGGTGCTGTGCGCCATCCCGGCCAACTACCTCACCCCGATGTCGCCACAGCGCCCCTACGACCCCGGCGATGCGCTGTACTACGGCGCCTCCAGCTACCGTTACGGCTCGCCGCAGGCCGAGTTCGAGATCCCCTACGGCTACCTCGGCCAGAACGGGCCCTACGCCCAGGTCGCCCAGATGTACGCCGCCGCATACGGTTACGACGAGGCCGCGATGGCCAAGATCGTCGTCGACCAACGGGTCAACGCCAACCACACCCCGGGCGCGGTGTTCAAGGACAAACCGCTGAGCATTGCCGACGTGCTGGACAGCCCCATCATCGCCTCGCCGCTGCACATGTTGGAGATCGTGATGCCCTGTATGGGTGGTTCGGCGGTCCTGGTCACGAACGCCGATCTGGCGCGTAAGAGCCGCAACCGGCCGGTGTGGATCAAGGGTTTCGGCGAACGCGTGCCCTACAAGTCGCCGGTGTACGCCGCCGATCCGCTGCAGACGCCGATGGTCAAGGTCGCCGAGTCCGCGTTCGGCATGGCCGGCGCGACGCCGGCCGACATGGACATGGTGTCGATCTATGACTGCTACACCATCACCGCGCTGCTCACCCTGGAAGATGCCGGGTTCTGCGAGAAGGGCAAGGGCATGCAGTTCGTCACCGACCATGACCTCACCTTCCGCGGCGACTTCCCGATGAACACCGCGGGCGGACAACTCGGCTACGGGCAGCCCGGCAACGCCGGGGGCATGCATCACGTCTGCGATGCCACCCGGCAGCTGATGGGCCGCGCCGAGGCGACCCAGATCGCCGACTGTGACCGCGCTTTCGTGTCCGGCAACGGCGGCGTGCTCAGTGAACAAGAAGCACTCGTGCTGGAGGGGGACTAGCCGTGAACGACGCACTGGCGCGCCCGATGCCGCTGCCCACCCCGACGTCGGCCCCGTTCTGGGATGGCCTGCGCCGCCACGAGATATGGGTCCAGTTCTCGCCGTCGCTGGACGCCTACGTCTTCTACCCCCGCGTGCTCGCCCCCGGCACGCTCGCCGAMGACCTGCAGTGGCGCCAGATCTCGGGCGCGGGAACACTCGTCAGCTTCGCCGTCGCGCAGCGGCCGGTCGCACCGCAGTTCGCCGACGCGGTGCCGCATCTGCTCGGCGTGGTGCAGTGGGACGAGGGCCCGCGGCTGGCCACCGAACTCGTCGACGTCGAGGCGGCACAGCTACGGGTCGGCATGGCGGTGTCCCCGGTGTTCGCCGATCGCCCCGAGGCCGACATCACCCTGCTGCATTACACCGCGGCGCGATAGGAGACTGGCGTGGTTGTCGCCCTGACCGATGAACAGATCCAGCTCACCGACTCGATGGCCGGCTTTGCGCAGCGCCACGGCGGACGGGAACTCACCAGATCGCAGTTCGACGCGATCGCGGCGGGAACCCGGCCCGACTTCTGGGCGACCCTGGTCGCCCAGGGTCTGCACGCCGTGCACCTGCCCGAGGAGTTCGGCGGACAGGGCGGCACACTGGCCGAGGCCGCGTGTGTCATCGACGCCGCCGGTTACGGACTGCTGCCGGGACCGCTGTTGCCCACCGTCATCGCCGGTGCCGCGGTGGCCGCCGCCGATACCGACGGGCCCGCTGCCCGTGCGCTGCTGCAGGCCATCGCGGCCGGCGCCACGGCGGCGCTGCTGCTGCCCGGCGACGGCGAGATCCGGGCCACCGCCGGGGACGGGGGATGGCAGCTGGATGGCTCGGCCGGGCCGCAACTCGGGTCGAGTTCCGCCGAGCACCTCGTGGTCGGCGCCAGAACCGAAGCGGGCGAGACACTCTGGTTCGTCGTGGACGCCGGTGCGCCGGGCGTCACGGTGCAGGCGCAGCCGCCCACCGACCTGACCCGCGATGTCGGCACCCTGCACTGCCACGGTGTGCGCGGCGGTGACGCCCTCACCGGGATGGACGAGCAGACCGCGCAGGGTATCGCCGTGGGCCTCATCGCCGCCGAAGCCGCGGGCATCGCGCGCTGGTGTGTGGACAACGTGGTCGCCTACCTGAAGGTGCGCGAGCAGTTCGGCCGCCCGATCGGTACCTTCCAGGCCCTGCAGCACAAGGCGGCGACGCTGTTCATCAACAGCGAACTCGCCGCGGCCTCGGCCTGGGATGCGATTCGCGGCGCGGATCAGTCCGCGGTGCAGCATCGCATCGCCGCCGCCGGCGCCGCGGTCTCCGTCATCGGCCGGCTCCCGGAACTCGTGGTCGACGCGCTGACCATGTTCGGCGCGATCGGCTACACCTGGGAACACGACCTGCACCTGTACTGGAAGCGTGCCATCAGTCTGGCCGCCGCCATCGGTCCGGTGACGGATTGGGCACGCGCCCTTGGCGATCCGGACCTGCCCGGACGTGACTTCGCCATCGAGCTCACCGAGGTCGAGCCGGACTTCCGCGCCGGTGTGGCCGCCGCCCTCGATGCTGCGGCAGCGTTGCGCAACGAGAAGCCGGGCAGGCAGAACCCCGAATACGCGGAGTACTGGACCGGCCCGCAGCGCACCGCGCTCGCCGATGCCGGTCTGGTCGCGCCGTACCTGCCCGCGCCCTGGGGGCTCGATGCCTCACCGGCGCAGCAGCTCATCATCGACGAGGAGTACGACAAGCGGCCCTATCTGACACGGCCGTCGCTGGGGATCGCGCAGTGGATCCTGCCGACGGTGCTCACCGCCGGCTCCGATGCGCAGCGTGACCGCTTCGCGGTGCCCACCATGCGTGGTCAGATCGGCTGGTGCCAGCTCTTTTCCGAACCCGGCGCCGGATCGGACCTGGCCGCGCTGTCGACCAGGGCGACCAAGGTGGACGGTGGCTGGCGGATCAACGGACAGAAGGTCTGGACCTCCTCGGCGCAACGTGCCGACTGGGGCGCGCTGCTGGCCCGCACCGATCCGGATGTCAAGAAGCACAAGGGTATCGGGTACTTTCTGGTCGATATGACGTCCCCGGGCATCCGGGTCCGGCCGCTGCGCACGGCCAGCGGCGACGAGCATTTCAACGAGGTGTTCTTCGACGATGTGTTCGTGCCCGACGAGATGCTGGTGGGTGAGCCCACCGCCGGCTGGTCCCATGCGCTGGCCACCATGGCCAATGAGCGGGTGGCCATCGGCGCCTATGTGAAGCTGGACAAGGAAAGTGAGCTGCGCACCCTGGCCCGCCGGGCCGGCCCGCAGGATGGGGCGGTGCGCGGGGCGCTCGGTGAGGTTCGGGCGGCCACCAACGCGATCGGCGCACTCGCGGTGCGGGACACCCTGGGCAGGCTCGCCGGGCACGGTCCGGGCCCGGCGAGCAGCGTCGGCAAGGTCGGCACCGCACTGCTGGTGCGCCGGGTGACCGCGGACGCACTGGCCTTCAGCGGCCGCGCGGCCATGGTCGGCGGTGGCGAACAGCCTGCGGTGGGGCAGAGCCTGATGATGCCCGCCGAGGTCATCGGCGGCGGCACCATCGAGATCCAGCTGAACATCATCGCCACGATGATCCTCGGGCTGCCGAGGAATTGAGGCCGCCATGACCGACATGCCGGGCTACAAGCAGGCCCGCCGGTCGCAGATCGTGGCGGCCGCGCAGGCACTGCTCAAGGCGCAGGAGTACGACCAGATCCAGATGCGTGATGTCGCCGACGCCGCGGATGTGGCGCTGGGCACGCTGTACCGCTACTTCAGCTCCAAGGAGCATGTGTACGCCGCGGTGCTGATGGATTGGGCGCAGCCGGTTTTCGCGCCCGCCGCCCCGGACACCCGACCGGCGGAGCGCCGGGTGCGGGAGAAGGTGCGCGGCATCATCGCCACCTTCGAGCGTCGTCCTGCCTTCTTCAAGGTCTGCATGCTGTTGCAGAACACCGCCGACGCCAACGCGGCGGCCCTGATGGAAGAGTTCGGCGCCGTCGCCCAGCAGACGCTGTCCGAGGATTTCGCCTCACTGGGGGCCCAGGAATCGGCCGACACCGCAATCATGGTGTGGGGCATCATCAACACGATGCTGTCCGGTGCGCTGCTGCACGGCCATCCGATCGCCGACGCCTACCGGGTGGTCGATGCCTTCGTCGACCTGGTGGCGCCCCGGCTGCCCGCCGACCAGCGCGCCTAGCGGATCACCGGCGGCTCGTGGGCTCGCACCGGCGGCAGCTCGGCCGGACCCTCCCCGTCGCTGCGCTCGCCCCAGACGAACTTCTCCAGCTGCACCAGCACATGGGCGCCGGTGCATCCGCGGGCCAGTGCCGAGGTGCCGACATCGTCGGTCAGCACATTCGGATTGCCGTGCACACACAGTGAGTCCGGGTCGGCGGGATCGAGCGGGTCGAACCAGGCGCCTGTGGACAGCTGGACCACCTGGGGTCGCAGCCGGTCATCGATCACCACGCCGGCCAGGCAGGCGCCGCGGTCGTTGAACACCCGCACCACGTCGCCGTCGGCCAGGCCGCGGTCCGCGGCATCGGCGGGATGGATCCGGATCGGCTCGCGCCCGTGAACTTTGGACTTCTGACTGGTGGCACCGCCGTCGAGCTGGCTGTGCAGCCGGCTGGCCGGCTGGTTGGCGATGAGGTGCAGCGGGTAGGTCTGCGCGCGCTCACCGCCCAGCCATTCGGTGGGTTCGAACCAGGCGGGGTGTCCCGCACAATCGTCGTAACCGAAGCCGTCGATATCGGCGGAGAAGATCTCGATCCGCCCGCTCGGGGTGTTCAACCGGTTCGTGTACGGGTCGGCGCGGAAGTCGGCCAGCAGGGTCAGCCCGGGTTCGGTGGGCAACCGCAACTGCCCGTCGGCCCAGAACTGATCGAAGGACGGCGCGGCGAAATCCACACCGGCCGACCACGTGTCATACATGTGCACCAGCCACTCCCGGGCCGTGCGGCCCTCGGTGAACGCTTCGGCCACCCCGAAGCGCTGCGCGAGTTCGGCGAAGGTCGTGTAGTCGTCCCGCGACTGGGCGTAGGGCTCGGTCAGCGCGGGCATCGCGGTCAGCATCGGGTCGTTGCGCGAGCCCGAATAGTCCTCGCGTTCATAGGCGGTGGTCGATGGCACCACGATGTCGGCGTGCTTGGCCATCGCCGTCCAGTACGGATCGTGCACGACGATGGTGTCCGGACGGGCCAGTGCGCGGCGCAGCCGCGGGATGTTCTGGTGGTGGTGGAACGGATTCCCGCCGGCCCAGTAGACCAGCCGGATATCGGGAAACGTCAGGCGCAGGCCGTTGTAGTCGTACTCACGGCCGGGGTGCAGCAGCATATCGCTGACGGCGGCCACCGGGATGAAGGTGGACACCGGGTTGTGGCCCTGTGGCAGCACCGGCAGCCGGAAGCGCAGCGGCGCCAGGCCCGGCTCGTTCATCGACCCGTAGCCGTGCCCGAAACCTCCTCCCGGCAGGCCGATCTGGCCGAGCATCGCGGCCAGTGTCAGGCCCATCCACGGGGCCTGCTCGCCGTGGCGGATCCGTTGCAGCGACCAGCTGACGGTGACCAGGGTGCGGCCCGCGGCCATCCGACGGGCCAGTGCGGTGAGATCCTCGGCCGCCAGCCCGCTGATGGCCGACGCCCACGCGGGGGATTTCGGCACTCCGTCGTCGGTGCCCAGCAGGTACCGCTCGAACCGCTCGTACCCGATGCAGTAGGTGTCCAGGAACTCGCGGTCGACGAGGCCCTCGGTGGCCAGCACGTGGGCCAGCGCCAGCATGACGGCCACATCGGTGCCGGGCACCGGTGCGTGCCACTCGTGATCGCCGTCGACATCGTCGCGCAGCGGCGAGAACGACACGATGCGACCGCCCCGCTCGCGGAACTGCTGCAGCGCCGCGCGCGCCGGGTGTGCGGTGGTGCCGCCGTGATTGATGCCGGTGTTCTTCAGCGCGATACCGCCGAACGCCACCAGCAGGTCGGTGTGCTCGACGATCACCTCCCACTGGGTGGAACGCTTGAACAGGTCGTCGTGCGTGCCGACCACCCGGGGCATGATCGCCCCGGTCGCCCCGAGGCTGTAGGAGTGCCGCGACGAGGTGTATCCGCCGATGAGTTTCAGGAACCGGTGCACCTGGCTCTGCGCATGGTGGAACCGGCCGGCGCTGGCCCAGCCGTAGGAGCCGCCGTAGATGGCCTCATTGCCGTGCGTGTCGATCACCCTGCGCAGTTCGCCGGCCAGCAGGTCGGTCAGCTCGTCCCAGGACACCGCCACGAACTCGTCGTCGCCGCGGCGCTCGCTGGGTCCGGGGCCGTCGCGCAACCATCCGCGGCGTACCGCGGGGCCGGTGACCCGCGAGCGGTGCCGGATCGACCCGGGCAGGTTGTGCAGCAGGGGAGAGGGATCGGCGTCACCGGTGCGCGGTGTCACCGCCGCGATATCGCCGTCGCTGACCTCGGCGGTGAAGGCACCCCAGTGGGCGAGGCTGGCTCGTGACACGCACCAATCCTAGGGCGCTGGACTCACCGCTCGACCAACCATCCGGTTGGTATATGTTGGGCGCCACACACCCTGATACCAGTACCGGAGGTCACGCATGGGCGCCGTCAAATTCGACCGCACGCTGTTCGAGCCGGAGCACGATCTGTTCCGCGAGTCCTACCGCGCCTTCCTGGAACGCCACGCCGCGCCGTTCCAGGAAGAGTGGGAGAAGGCCAAGATCGTCGACCGCCAGGTCTGGCGCGAGGCGGGCAAGCAGGGATTTCTGGGCATGGCCGTGCCCGAGGAGTACGGCGGCGGCGGCAACCCGGACTTCCGCTACAACGTCGTCATCACCGAGGAGACCAGTGCCGGCCGTCACAGCGGACTGGGCTTCACGCTGCAGAACGATGTCATCGCGCCGTACCTGATCGAACTGGGCACCGAGGAGCAGAAGCAGCGCTGGCTGCCCGGATTCTGCAGCGGCGAATTGATCACGGCGATCGCAATGACCGAGCCCGGCACCGGCAGCGACCTGCAGGGCATCAAGGCCCGCGCGGTCCGCGACGGTGACCACTACATCCTCAACGGGTCGAAGACCTTCATCACCAACGGCATTCACGCCGACCTGGTGATCGTCGTCGCCTGCACCGACCCCGAGAAGGGCGCCCAGGGCTTCTCATTGCTGGTCGTCGAGCGTGGCATGGAGGGCTTCGAGCGCGGGCGCCACCTCGACAAGATCGGCCTCGATGCGCAGGACACCGCTGAACTGTCCTTCACCGACGTCAAGGTTCCGGTCGAGAACCTGCTCGGCCAGGAGGGCATGGGCTTCCTGTACCTGATGCAGAACCTGCCCCAGGAGCGCATCAGCATCGCCGTCATGGCCGCCGCGGCCATGGAGTCCGCACTCGAGCAGACCCTGCAGTACACCAAGGAACGCAAGGCCTTCGGCAAGCCCATCGGCAGCTTCCAGAACAGCCGGTTCGTGCTCGCCGAACTGGCGACCGAGGCCACCGCGATCCGGATCATGGTCGACGAGTTCATCCGGCTGCACCTGGACCGCAAGCTCACTGTCGAGCAGGCGGCGATGGCGAAGTGGTACAGCACCGAGGCGCAGGTTCGGTTGGTGGATCGCTGCCTGCAACTGCACGGCGGCTACGGTTACATGCGGGAATACCCGATCGCGCGGGCGTTCCTGGACTCACGGATCCAGACGATCTACGGCGGTACGACGGAGATCATGAAGGAGATCATCGGTCGCGGCCTCGGGGTCTGAGTGTCCCGACACGTTTCGGCGCAGGTGGCGATATCCCACGAGTTCTCGGTCAACTGACGCAAAGTTGACGAACGCGATACTTTCGTGTGGTTTTGCGCTACTTCGGGGAGGACCGAATGACCAGGCAGCGGACCCGGCTGGGCAGGCTTGCCGGCCGGGCAGCGACAGGGCTGGTGAGTGCCGCACTGATTGCGGGCATGGTGCTGCTGGCGCCACCGGCCGCGGCGACACCGGAAGGTGACGCCGATGCGGCGATCACCGCTGCCTGGGAGACCGGCGGCGGTGACGGGGGCCCACTGGGTCCCAAGGACGGTGGGGTCTACCCGGCCGGTGACGGCTTCGGGCAGAACTTCGCGTCGGGCAAGATCTTCTTCACCCCCGACACCGGTGCGCATATCGTCTCGGGCGCCATCCTGGAGAAGTACGAATCTCTCGGTGGCCCCGCGGACAGCGATCTGGGCTTCCCGACGATCGATGAGGGCGCGGGCCGGGCGGCCAACAGCCGTAACTCGACGTTCAGCGCGCCGGACAAGCCGGTCATCTTCTGGACGCCGGACACCGGCGCCCGGGTCGTTCGTGGCGCCGTCAACCAGGCGTGGGACGCCCTCGGCGGTTCGGCCGGGGTGCTCGGAGTCCCCAGCGAGGACGAGACCACCAACGGCGACACCGTCACCCAGAAGTTCACCGGCGGCGAGATCTCGTGGGACCGCAAGACCAAGGCCTTCACCACGGTGCCGCCCGAGTTGGCGGGTCAGCTCGGGGCCATCGAGGTCCCCTCGGACGCCACATCGGCGATTGCCGCCGCCCGCCGGGCGGCCGGCGGTGCGCTGGGTCCGCTGGGTGCCGAAGAGGGTGCGCAGTACGCGATCGGCGCCGACGGGGTCGGGCAGAACTACGCCGGCGGCAAGATCTTCTACAGCCCGGACACCGGCGCCAATGTGGTCACCGGCCAGGTCCTGGCCAAGTACGAAACCGTCGGCGGACCGACGGGGGATCTCGGATTCCCCACCACCAGTGAGGCCGACGGCGGTCTGACACCGCAGAGCCGCGTCGTCGCCTTCGCCGCCGCGGACAAACCGGTGATCTTCTGGACCCCCGACTTCGGTGCGGTGATCGTGCGCGGCGCGATGAACGCGGCCTGGGACAAGCTCGGCGGCGCGACCGGCGAGCTCGGCGCCCCGAAGGCCGATCAGACCGAGAACGGCACCGTCGTCAGCCAGCAGTTCAACGGCGGTTCGATCTCGTGGGACAAGGCGACAAACAAGTTCAGTACCRAACCTGCCGGCCTGCAGTCTCAACTCGCCGGCCTGGAGGTCCCCGGTGCGGACGCACCGCAGGCACCGGCCGATGCGCCGGCGGCCACCGGCGGCTCGGACAGCGGCGACAAGTGGTACTCCTCGCCGTGGTGGTGGCTGCTGGGCCTGATCCCGCTGGTGGGTGTGATCGCGCTGATCGCCATCGCCGTGCTGCGCAACCGGCGGCCCCGCGAGGACGACGAGTTCAGCGATGACCCCTACGAGCGCGGCTATGACGGTGGATACGAGGACCGTTACGAGTCCGGCTATCCCAGCCGTCCCGAACCGGCCGTCTACCCGCCGCAGAGCCCGTGGGCGTCGGGGACCCCGGCCGAATCCGACTCCGCCGATGACGAAACCGGTGACGACGACTACGAGTACAACGAGGAACCCGGCGACTACGAGTCCGACGAGTACGGCTCCGATGATCATGACGTCGAGGGCGATGAGCTCGAGGAATTGGGCGCCCCCGAGGAGCCGTTGAGTTTCGATCACGATCCGGATGCGGTCGACACCGCGCCGACGCGGATCGAAGCGCCTCCCGAGACCGGTGCGGAGGAGTTCGATCCACCGACCACGGTCGTGCCGCTGACCTCCGGTCTTGCGCAGCCCGAGTACGAACCGGATTTCCCCAGTGGCCGTCACGCCGCGATCCAGATCGAGGAACCCGAGGACGCCGGCTGGACTTCGATGCGTCTTGCCACCGGTGATCGCTACCGGGCCCCCGAGGGCTATCCGATCAAGGCTGACACGAAGACCGGGCTCTACTGGGCTCCGGGTAGCCCGGGATATCGCGACACCGAGGCYGAAATCTGGTTTGCCAGCGAGGAATTCGCCCGGACGAACGGATTCGTCCGGGCGGACTGAGCGTCCTCAGATCTTGCGGATGACGGTGACGACCTTGCCGAGCACGACCGCGTCGTTACCGTCGATGGGGTCGAACGCCGGGTTGTGCGGCATCAGCCACACCTGACCGCGGGTGCGCTTGAAGGTCTTGACGGTGGCTTCGCCGTCGATCATCGCCGCGACGATGTCACCGTTGTCGGCGACGTTCTGCTGGCGGATGACCACCCAGTCCCCGTCGCAGATGGCGGCGTCGATCATCGACTCGCCGACCACCTTCAGCAGGAACAGCGAACCCTCGCCGACGAGCTCGCGGGGGAGCGGGAAGACCTCTTCGACAGCCTCCTCCGCGAGGATCGGCCCGCCCGCCGCGATCCGGCCGAGAACCGGGACGAAGGTGGGTTCGGGCAGTGCGTCCGAGCCCGCGACATCGGTGGCCACGATCGGGGTCACCATCTCGTCGGAGCCGCGGACGTCCACGGCGCGTGGGCGGTTGGGGTCCCTGCGCAGATAGCCCTTGCGCTCCAGGGTGCGCAGCTGATGGGCCACCGACGATGTCGACGTCAGACCGACGGCATCGCCGATCTCGCGGATGCTGGGCGGATAGCCGCGACTGGTCACGGAGGTGCGGATGACCTCCAGGATGGTGCGCTGACGCTCGGTCAGGCTGGAGCGTGCCTCAGGGGTTTCGGTGCTGTCGCTCATGGCGCCGAATGTAGTCGCCGTGGCACAGATAATCAAACATGTGTTCGAGGCGTGTCGGATTTGGTGGCGCCGCGCGGGACCGCGGTCGACCACAGCGCCCATGCGATCAGTGCGGGCTGGAACAGCAGCCGGACGAACCTGCTGGTGTCGCTGTTGAGGCCGAAACCGTCGGCATGATTGGCGAATTGAGCGATGTTGCCGGGAAAGATCAGCACGAAGAAGGCCGCGAGCAGCCGGCCGACCAGCACCCGGTCGCGCCGCAGCAGGGCCAGTCCGACGCCGAGGGTGATCTCGACGCCGCCCGAGGCCATCACCACGCCGTCCGCGTCCATCGGCACCCATTTGGGGACCTGGGCCTGGAACTCCTCGCGAGCCCAGAACAGGTGACTGAACCCGGCGAAGATCATGGCGCCGGCGAGTGCCAGCCGTGCGATCGTGCGGGCCCGGGTGGTCGGCGGCGGGGCGGGAAGCTCACTCATCGGCCACCGTCAGGGTGACCTCGATGTTGCCGCGGGTGGCATTGGAGTACGGGCACACCTGGTGGGCGGCCTCGGCAAGCTGTTGCGCCGTCGCGTGATCCACATTCGGCAGGGTGATCTCGAGTTCGACGGCCAGGCCGAAGGCGCCGTCATCGCCGGATCCGAGTGTCACCCGGGCGCCGACCGCGGAATCGGAGACGTCGGCCTTCTGCTGGCGCGCGACCAGGCGCAGTGCGGAATGGAAGCATGCGGCGTAGCCGACGGCGAACAGTTGCTCGGGGTTGGTGCCCGCGCCCGACCCGCCCATCTCCTTCGGGATGCTCAGCGCCACATCGACTTTTCCGTCCGACGTGCGTCCGTGCCCGTCGCGTCCCTCGCCGGTGGCGAGCGCCTCCGCGGTGTAGAGCGTCTTCATATCCGATCCTTTCGTGTCGTCACTGCAAGGAATTCAGGTGATGCACCAGTCCGCGCAGCACGTCTCGCAGCGCGGCGATGTCGGCCTCGGCGGCGTCCGTCGACGTCAACAGGCGTTCCGGCACATACGCGGCACGCGACTCCAGCGCCCGCCCGGCCGGCGTCAGCGACACCTCGACACGGCGTTCGTCGTCGGCGGCGCGCTGCCTGACCACCAGGCCACTGTTCTCGAGCCGCTTCAGCAGCGGCGACAGCGTCCCGGAATCGAGGTGCAGGCGGTGGCCCAGATGCCCGACCGAACAGTCCTGCTCCTCCCACAGCACCAGCAGCACGAGGTACTGCGGATAGGTGATACCGAGTTCGTCGAGGAGTGGGCGGTAGGCCGCGGTCATGGCCCGGGAGGCCGAGTACAGCGCAAAGCACAGCTGGTCGTCGAGTCGGGCTGCGTGCACCGCACAACTATATTGCACAACTAAATTGTGCGCAATTGATGTACGGGCCGGAGGCGCGACCGACCCCCGCCTACTTGTCGGTGGTCCCGTCTATCGTTTCGCAACAGTTCGATCACATGTTCTATTCATCGAACACATGATCGACTAGCATTCGAACACAGAAGCGAACGCCACCTACTCGGAGAGGCAGTCAGATGACAATTCTCGAAGCTCGCCCGGTCAGCCGGAACAGTGCATTTGCCCCGGCCCCCACGGCCCAGCCGTCGACGGCCGCCGAGGTGTGGCCGCTGCCCCGCGATGTGGTGGTGCGCCGCCGCCGCGTGCAGCCGACCCGCCGTCCGGGTGGTGCGCCGCTGGGCCACCGCGGCACCGGGGTGCTGATGTCGCGTGCCTCGCACCGGCGCCGCCCGATCACCCCGGCCGCCACGGTGCTGATGGCCCTGCTGGCCGGTGGAATCACCTTGTGGCTCGGGCTGGTTGCGCAGCTGGGTGGCCCGACCGAGGAGCCCGTGCAGCTGCCCACCCGGTTGTCGGTGGTGTACGTGCAGGACGGCGAGACCCTGCAGCACATCGCGCACCGGGTGGCACCCGATGCGCCTACGGAGCCGGTGGTCGAACGCATCCGCGAGCTCAACAAGCTGAACTCCAGCACGGTGCAGGCCGGGCAGACCCTCATCGCGCCGATCGGCTGAGACGTGCTCGTCGGCGCGGGAGTGCGACTGCCACGCGTCACCCAGGTAGGCTCGAAGACATTCGAACTGGTCGACCTGCGGTGCGGCAAAGGAGCGGTGATGCACTGTCCTTTCTGTCGCCATCCTGATTCGCGTGTCGTCGACTCCCGGGAAACCGATGAGGGTCAGGCCATCCGGCGTCGCCGCTCCTGCCCGGAATGCGGGCGCCGATTCACCACTGTGGAAACCGCGGTACTCGCGGTCGTCAAACGCAGCGGTGTCACCGAACCGTTCAGCAGAGAGAAAGTCATCAAGGGTGTGCGCCGGGCGTGCCAGGGCCGCCAAGTCGATGACGATGCCCTCAACCTGCTGGCCCAACAGGTCGAAGATGCGGTGCGTGCCGCCGGATCGCCCGAGATCCCCAGCAACGAAGTGGGTTTGGCCATCCTCGGCCCGCTGCGCGATCTCGATGAGGTCGCCTACCTGAGGTTCGCCTCGGTGTACCGGTCATTCACCTCGGCCGCCGATTTCGAGCGCGAGATCGAGGCGCTGCGCGCCCATCGCGTCTCCACCTCCGGCTGAATCAGTCCAGCCGGACGCCGGTGTCCTCGACGACCCGGCCGGCGATCTTCACCCAGCCCGCCGGATCCCACCACGAGCGGATCTCGGATCCCTTGCCCTGCGTGACGAGCAGATCCCGGCTCAGATAGTCGGTCATCCGGACCGCCGCCGAACCGGTCGCCTCGTCCTCGGCGATCCCCAGGTGGGGGGCGAACATCCGTGCGCGCAGCGCACCCTGTTCGCGGTCGSTCCATGCCCAGACATAGTGCTCGACGTCATCGCTGTAGTCGGCTGGGTCGGCGGCCAGCACATCGTCGGGCGTGTGCAGGTCGTAGATCGCCAGTTCCGGCGCCCAGTCCGAACGCGCGCTGATCGCGGTCCACTCGCCGTCGGGTTCTGACAGGTAGTCCACCCGCACCAGGCCGGCCGGGACGTGCAACGTGCGGACGGGGGTGCCGCGGTTCTTGAGCCACCACGCGGTGCCCACCGTCGGGTGCCCGGCAAACGGCAGCTCGGTGACCGGTGTGAAAATCCGGATGTGCGCGCTCGCCGCACCGGACTCCGGGATGTCGACGAATACGGTCTCRCTGTAGCCCAATTCGGCGGCGACGCGCTGGCGGTCGGACGGATCCACGGTCGACGCATCGATCACGCCGAGCGGATTGCCGAACTCGCCGTGTGCATCGGTGAACACCCGCAGGACAGTGACATCGACGGCCATACCCCGATGGTAGTCAGGTGGCGCTGCGCTCGTCGGCCCCCATTGCATCGAGCACGGCGACCCTCGTGCCCAGCGAACCGGTGATGGCGCCTTCGCTGATGCCGGTGCGCAACAACCCGCGCAGCATCTCGTGGTCGTACTCGGCCGGAATCGTGGTGTCGATGAAGCGTTGCACCACGTCGACGAATCGATCGGCATCGTCATGGAACGGGAAATGCCCGGATCCCTCGAAGATCTCGAGTTCCGAGCCCGGCATCGCCGCGTGCGCGAGCCAGGCGTGGCTGACCGGGATGACCGAATCGTGGGAGCCCCAAACCAGTTGCACAGGAACCGATTCGGTCAAATAACAGCGGTCCAGCATGGTGACCACCTGGCCGCGCCAGTCGACCACCGCGCGCAGGGTGCGGGCGAACGCCGAGGACGCGGTGGGTTCGGGGAGGTCGGCGAGCACCCGCAGCGCGTCGGGCAGGTCGCGGCCCAGCCCGGTGGAACCGAGCATCGCCCCGCCGAAGCGTCCGGCGGCCTGCAGGGCAGGCAGCACCAGTGGCAGCCGCAGCAGTGCCAGCGCCTCGGTCGCCATCGGCAGCGCCGCCAGACGCAGCACGACGTTCACGTCCTTGCTGACACCGCCCGCGCCGACCAGCACGAGCCGGTCGACCAATTGCGGGAACTGATAGGCGAACTGCATCGCCACCCCGCCGCCGAGGGAGTGGCCGACGACCGTGACCCGGTCGATGTCCAGCACGCTGAGCAGATCACGCATGCCGTTGGCGTAGGCGGCCACCGAGTAGTCCGCGCGCGGCTTGTCGGACTGGCCGTGGCCCAGCAGATCCGGTGCGATCACCGTGTACCGCCGGGCCAGCATYGACTGCACGGTGTGCCAGGTCGTCGAGTTGTCACCGATACCGTGGATCAGCAGGATCGCCGGGCCCGAGCCGGCCACCCGGAACGCCCGCCGGTAGCCGTGGATGGTGCGGAACTGCAAGGTGGGAGAGATCTCCCGCACGCTGCGCAGCTTGGGTTTGCGATCGGTCATCTCGGTCACTCCTCGCAATCCGGTAGCGGAGCTCGGTCAGGTGGTCTCGTCGCCGTCGGTGAAGCCCTCGCCGAACTTGCCGTCCGCCTGCTGAGCGAGGAAACGTTCGAACTCCGCACCCAGTTCGTCACCGCTGGGAAGCTCCTCGTCACGTGCCAGCAACGAGCGATTTTCCTGAGCGGCAACGAACGCATCGTACTGACGCTCCAGCTGAGTCACCACCTGAGCGACTTCGGCGCTGGCCTCGACCTGTTCGTTGATCTTGGTGTGCACCTCGGCGGCGGCCTCACCCAGTGCGTTCAGCGGGATCTGCAGCGAGCCGGCCCTCGCCGCCTCGGTGAGCAGGCTCTCGGCGGCCGGCGGGTACGCGGTCTGGGCCAGGTAGTGCGGCACATGCACGGTGAAACCGACGGCGTCGTGCCCGTGCTGGCTCATCCGGAACTCCAGCAGGCTGGAGACGCTGGCAGGCACCTGCACCTCGCCCACCCACGGGGTGTACTCGGCGATGAGCTCGGTGTTCGCGGAGTGCGCGGTCAGCGTGACCGGACGTGTGTGCGGCACCGCCATCGGGATGGTGCCCAGTCCGATGGTCTGACGCACGCCCAGGCGCTCGGCCAGCAGCCGGACGGCCGTCACGAAACGCTCCCAGCGCAGGTCGGGCTCCATGCCTGCCAGCAGCAGGAACGGGGTGCCGACGCTGTCGTGCAGCGCGTACAGGTTCAGTTCGGGCTGGTCGTAGCTGCTGAAGTGATCGGTCTTGAACGTCATCATCGGCCGCCGCGACCGGTAGTCCAGCAGCTCATCGATGGCGAAGGACGCGACCAACTCGGTGTCGAGGGTGTCCTTTAGATGTTGCGCCGCCAGCTTGATGGCGTGACCGGCATCGGAGAACCCCTCCAGCGCGTGGATCATCACGGGCCCGCGTCCGTCCGTGGTGGACAGTTGCGGGGCGGGGAACTCCAGCTCGTACATACCGTTCTGGTCGGGCTGGTAGTGCTGTTCCTGATTTTCGGCCATGTGGTTCACCTCCTGTTCACTAGTGTCTCGCACTTTGCCGTGGTCGCAGTGTGCGACCCCGGACATCTGTGCCAACACGGGGGAGGCTGCCGGAAGTCCCGTCAGCGCCTGAACTGGCTCAGCGCCCGCAGTTTGTTCATCACATCGAGCGCGGCGACCTTATAGGCCTCGGAGAATGTCGGGTAGTTGAAAACCGCGTCCACCAGGTATTCCACCGTCCCACCGCACCCCATCACGGCCTGGCCGATGTGCACCATCTCGGTGGCGTTCGTCCCGAAGATGTGCACGCCCAGCAGCCGCAGATCCTCCGTCGAGACCAGCAGCTTGAGCATGCCGTACGAATCGCCGGCGATCTGCCCGCGGGCCAACTCCCGGTACCGGGACACCCCGACCTCATACGGCACCGAATCCTTGGTCAGGTCGACCTCGGTGGCCCCGACGTAGGACACCTCGGGGATCGAATAGATACCGATGGGCTGGAGCTCGGTGATCGAGTGCGTCGGCTCACCGAATGCGTGATAGGCGGCCAGCCGGCCCTGCTCCATCGAGGTCGCGGCCAGCGCGGGAAAGCCGATGACATCGCCGACGGCATAGATGTGGTCGACCTTGGTCTGATAGTTGTCGTCGACGAAAATCCTCCCCCGGTTGTCGGCCTCCAGGCCGGCGCTGGGCAGGTCGAGGTGATCGGTCTGGCCCTGCCGCCCCGCCGAATACATCACCGTCTCGGCAGGGATCTGCTTGCCGCTGGCCAGCGTCGTCACGGTGCCTGCGGAGCCGACGTCGACGGCGGTCACCTCTTCGCCGAAGCGGAAGGTGACCGCCTGATCGCGCAGGTGGAACTTCAGCGCCTCGATGATCTCCGGATCGCAGAACTCCAGCATGTTGGGGCGCTTCTCGACGACGGTGACCTTGGTGCCCAGGGCGGCGAACATCGACGCGTACTCGATGCCGATGACGCCGGCACCCACGACGACCATGGAGCTCGGGATGGACTTGAGGTCGAGGATGCCGTCGGAGTCGAGCACCCGGTGCTCGTCGAATTCGACGCCGGCCGGGCGGGCCGGTTTGGTGCCGGTGGCGATCACGATCTTGCGGCCGCTGACCGTCACCCGCTCGGCGCGGTTGGGGTCATCGACGTGCACGGTGTGCGCATCGAGGAAGCGGGCGTGCCCGACGTAGAGCTCGATGCGGTTGCGCATCAACTGCGAGCGCACCACGTCGATCTCCTTGCCGATGACGTGCTGGGTGCGCGCCAGCAGATCGGCGGGGGTGATCTTCTCCTTGACCCGGTAACTGGCGCCGTACAGCTCGCGCTGGTTCATCCCGGTGAGATAGACGACCGCCTCGCGCAACGTCTTACTCGGGATGGTGCCGGTGTTGACGCAGACGCCGCCGAGCATCAGCCCCCGTTCGATCACCGCGACCGTCTTACCAAGCTTGGCGGCGGCGATCGCGGCCTTCTGGCCGCCGGGGCCGGAACCGATGACGACGAGGTCGTACTCCTGCATGGAACCCATGGCTGAAGTCCTACGCCGGTCACGGCCGAACCGTATGTCTGCGCGGCTAATTGCGTGTGAACAATTTCGGCACAGTCGGTTCGGGAACTTCGGCGCGGTGTCGTTCGTATGTATCCATGTGAGACGCGCCAAGCGCAAACGCCGAAGACCCTGCCCCGGCACGCCATGCTGACCGCCCTGGGAATCCTTGCCGGTATCGCGGTCGTGCTGGCGATCACCGCGCTGACCGGGTACTTCGTGGCCCAGGAATTCGCCTTCATGGCCGTGGACCGGTCCCGGCTGAAGGCGCGGGCCCAGGCCGGCGACGCCGCGGCCGCCCGCGCACTGGCGGTGACTCGGCGCACCTCGTTCATGTTGTCGGGCGCCCAACTCGGTATCACCGTGACCGGACTGCTGGTCGGCTATGTCGCCGAGCCGCTCATCGGTGCGGGCCTGGGTGAGCTGCTCGGTGATGTGGGTGTGCCCATCGCGGTCGGCGTCGCCATCGGCACGGTGCTCGCGGTGCTGTTCTCCACGGTGGTGCAGATGGTGTTCGGTGAGCTGTTCCCGAAGAACCTCGCGATCGCCCGGCCCGAAGCCGTCGCCGACAAGCTGGCACTGTCCACCACCATCTATCTTGCGGTGTTCGGTTGGCTCATCAAGCTTTTCGACGCCTCGTCGAATCTGCTGCTGAAAGCGCTGCGCATCGAACCGGTGCACGATGTCGAACACTCGGCCACGCCGCGCGATCTGGAGCACATCGTCGCCGACTCGCGGCAGGCCGGTGAACTTCCCGAGGATCTGTCCACCCTGCTGGATCGCATCCTCGATTTCCCCACCCGCAGTACCGAACACGCGATGATCCCGCGCGCCCGCGTCGACGTGGTGCTCGCCGACGAGCCGGTGCGCGCGGTCCTGGACAAGATGGCCACCGGTCACACCCGCTACCCGGTCATCGGCGGATCCGCCGATGATCTGATCGGCGTCGTGCATCTGCACGACCTGCTCGGCGCCACTGATCCGGACGCCACCGCAGCCTCGGTGAGCCGCGCGGCGGTCATCCTGCCGACCACGCTGCCACTGCCCTCGGCGTTGCGCACCCTCAATGAGGCGCGTGACGAAATGGCCCTGGTGATCGACGAATACGGCGGTTTCGCCGGGGTGCTCACCATGGAGGATCTGGCCGAGGAACTCGTCGGTGAGATCGACGACGAGCACGACGGGGACGGCGCGGACGAGAATATCGTCGCGACGCCGCAGGGCTGGCTGGTCCGCGGGGATGTCGCGCTGGACGAGGTCAGCCGCGCCGTCGGCCACGATCTGCCCGAGGGTGACTATGAGACGCTGGCCGGTCTGATCATCGCCGAGTTCGGTGGTCTGCCCGCTGTCGGCGACAGCATCACCGTCGACCTCGGCGTCGAACCCGCCGACCTGATCGCCGAGGAGCCGGCGGCCGCGCGGCAACTGCACGCCACCGTGCGCGGCGTCGACAAGCACGTTCCGGCAAGCGTTCTGGTGGAGGTGCGATGAGCAGCCCATGGGGCGTCGCGTTGGTCACCGCCCTGCTGATCGCGGCGAGTGCCTTCTTCGTCGCGGTGGAATTCGCACTGATCGCCGCGCGGCGGCACCGGCTCGAAGACGCCGCCCCGCGCAGCCGGTCCGCGCGTGCGGCCCTGCGTTCGGCCTCGGAGCTCTCGGTGCTGCTGGCCGGATCCCAGCTCGGTATCACCGTCTGCACGCTGGCTCTGGGTGCCATCACCAAACCCGCTGTGCACCACTGGATCACACCCGCGATCGCGGGCTGGGGCGCTCCGGCGTGGCTGGCCGATGTGGGCGGTTTCGTGCTCGCGCTGATCATCGTCACCTTCCTGCACCTGGTGGTCGGTGAGATGGCCCCGAAGTCCTGGGCGATCGCGCATCCCGAGCGCTCGGCGACCCTGCTGGCACTGCCGATGCGTGCGTTCATGTGGGTGACCCGCCCGCTGATCGGCGCGCTGAACCGGCTCGCCAACTGGTGCCTGAAGAAGGTCGGTGTCGATCCGGTCGATCAGGTGGCCACCGGCCAGGACCCGGATGCGCTGCGCCACCTGGTCGAGCACTCGGCGACGGTCGGGACCCTCGATGAGCGCTATCACGGCCATCTGGTCAGCGCGCTGGAACTGCAGGCGCTGACGATCGGTGACATGGTCCGCGACGGCGCCCCGCCCAGCAGCGTGGCCCTCGACGCGACGCCCGCCCAGATCCAGGCCGAGTCGCGGGTCACCGGCCATCTGCGGCTGCTGGTGGCGGGCGACGGCGTTGTGCACGTGCGCGACACGGTGAACGCGCCGGGCACGATCACCGCCGCCGATCTCATGCGGCCGGCGTTGAAACTGGCGGCCGACACCCCGGTGTACGCCGCACTGCGCATCATGCGGGAGACCCGCAATCACCTGGTGGTGGTGGTCGACGACGGCCGGGTGCGCGGACTGATCACGCTGGCGGATGTCCTGGAAAGGCTGCTGCCGACCGCGGATTCGGTGACTTGATCGGGGTTGTCCACAGTCGCGGATTCGTCCACAGCCGGATGCCGCGCGGCGGCACTGACCCATTTCCTGTGGGCGACTGCCGTCACCGTGGAACGCATGACAACGCAATCTCGTGGTTTCGATATCGGCCGGCCCGCCTCGCTGATCGCCGCTTTGCCCGCCGTGCTGGGCTTCGTTCCTGAGCACTCGCTGGTGGTGGTGACCGTCGACGGTGCCGAACTGGGCTGTGTCATGCGGGTCGATCTGTCACCGGGACTGGCCGACAACACCGGCCAGCTGGCCGAGGTGGTCGGCGCGGCGGCCCCCGATCAGGCGATCGCGGTGATCGTCGATGAGTTCGGCGCCGACTGCGAGGCCTGCGGCACCGACCACGAGCAGCTGGCCGACGCGCTGTCGCGCTCGCTGGCCGAAGAAGGGGTCGAGTTGCTCGCCGTGCTGGTGGTCGACCGGGTGGCCGCGGGCGGGCGCTGGTTCTGCGCCGACGGGTGCGGTGCGCACGGTGACGTCGACGACCCGGAGGCCTCACCGCTGGCGGCGGCTGCGGTGCTGGACGGCCGGCGGCTCTACCGGCGCCGCGCCGATCTGCAACAGGTCATCGCGGTCACCGACACCGATCGCTGCGAGCGTCTCGCTGAGGCCATTGCGAGCCACCGCGTGGTCAAGCTGACCACCCGGACCGCGCGCGAGGCCGTGCACGCGGCGATGGCCGCCGCGGCCCGGCTCGCGGACGGCACCGAACCCGCCGATGCGGAGCTGGTGGCGCTGGTCTGCGCGCTGGCCGATCCGCGGGTGCGCGACACCCTGTATGCACTGGCGGTGGGGGATTGCGCCGCCGAGGCCGAGTCGTTGTGGGCGCTGATGGCCCGGGTACTGCCGCAGCGCCGGCGTCCGGACGCGTTGTCCCTGCTGGCCTTCTCGGCCTATGCGCGCGGGGACGGCCCACTGGCCGGTATTGCCTTGGAGGAGGCGGTGCGGATTGATCCGGCTCACCGGATGGCGGGCATGCTGGACAGCGCTCTGCAGTCGGGCATGCGTCCGGAACAGATCCGCGGGATGGCACTGTCGGGCTATCGCACTGCGGGCAAACTCGGTGTGCGGCTACCGCCGCGGCTCGCATTCGGTCAGCGAGCCGGCTGAAAACAGGCCTCGCTCAGACCTTTTCGACCTTCACGGCGTGCGCCATGTGATGGGGCAGTTCGACTTCCTGGTGCCCGGGGATCAGGATCAGGACACCGCCCTGCTCGGCGGGATCGTCGGTGACCTGCACCGTGACGCGCGCGTTAGGGACTACGCCGGCCTCCTTGAGGCGGCCGATCAGCTCGACGTCGCCCTGCACGTGCTCGGTGAGTTGGCGCACCACCACCGCGACCGGGGAACCGGCGGGCAGTTCGGTGAGGCGGACCAGGCTGGCGTCCTCGCCGTTACCGGCGCCGCCGAAGCCGAGCTCGGACAGACCCGGGATCGGGTTGCCGAACGGCGAGGTGGTGGGATTGTCGAGCACCTGGACCAGCCGGCGCTCGACGTCCTCGCTCATGACGTGCTCCCAGCGGCATGCCTCGGCGTGGACTTCCTCCCAGGGCAGGCCGATGACGTCGACCAGCAGCCGTTCGGCGAGGCGGTGCTTGCGCATCACCGAGACCGCGAGATAGCGGCCCTTCTCGGTCAATTCGAGATGGCGGTCGCCGGCGACGTGCAGCAGCCCGTCACGCTCCATCCGGGACACGGTCTGGCTGACCGTCGGACCGCTCTGCTCGAGCCGTTCGGCGATCCGTGCACGCAGCGGAACCACTCCCTCTTCTTCGAGGTCGTAGATGGTCCGCAGGTACATCTCGGTGGTATCGATGAGATCGTTCATGCCCTACCTTCCAGGCCCTGCCATCAGCTTCTCAGTCTAGCCGTCCGGCTGCCTGAACAGGGGTGCAACATCCCCTACGACGATGTGATGCCCGCCGCGGATCGCGGCGGGCATCACTGTGGTGCACGTTTGCGCTGGTGGACCCAGCTCTACTCGGTCAGCTCGCGTAGGAACGCAGGCGCTCGGCCCGGTCCCCGTTGCGCAGCTTGGACATGACCTCACGCTCGATCTGGCGGACCCGCTCGCGGGACAGACCGAACAGCTTGCCGATCTGGTCCAGGGTGCGGGGCTGGCCGTCGTCGAGGCCGAAGCGCAACCGGATGACCTGCTGCTCACGCTCATCCAGGGTGGCCAGCACGTAGCGGATATCGGTGTGCAGCAGCTCGGAGATGACCGCGTTCTCCGCCGACATCGCGTTCTCGTCCTCGATGAAGTCGCCCAGCGGGGCTTCCTCGTCGCTGCCGACCGGCATGTCCAGGCTCACCGGATCGCGGCTGTGCTCCAGCAGGTCGGCGATCTTCTCGGCGGGGATGCCCGACTCTTCGGCCAGTTCCTCATCGGTGGCCTCCCGGCCGAGGTTCTGATGCATCTCGCGCTTGATCCTGGCCAGCTTGTTGACCTGCTCGACGAGGTGGACGGGCAGCCGGATGGTGCGGCTCTGATCAGCCATACCGCGGGTGATGGCCTGCCGGATCCACCAGGTGGCGTAGGTCGAGAATTTGAAACCCTTGGCGTAGTCGAACTTCTCCATCGCGCGGATGAGTCCGAGGTTGCCCTCCTGGATCAGGTCCAGCAGCGGCATGCCACGACCGGTGTACCGCTTGGCCAGCGACACCACGAGGCGCAGGTTGGCCTCCAGCAGGTGCCGGCGGGCCGCGTCACCGTCGCGGACGACGGCGGCCAGGTCGCGCTTGCGAGCGTCACCGAGACGCTTCTTGGTGTTCAGTACGTGCTGGGCGAACAGGCCGGCTTCGATGCGCTTGGCGAGCTCGACTTCGTCGGCGGCGGTCAGCAGCGCGGTCTTACCGATGCCGTTGAGATACACACGGACAAGGTCGGCAGCTGGGCTCTGGGCGTCCAGATCGGAATCGAAGCGGCTTGCGGTGGCGATCGCCATTTACGGCCTCCTGCTCGGTTGAACTGTCATGACGTACAACGCCCGAGGGTGCCTCAGAGTTCCCGCCCGGTCTCAGTGGCGTACCACTTGACCTGCGGTTTTAAACCTCTGACCTGAGAATGTCCTGAGAAGTGGGAAAGATGCTGCTCAGCTGGGAACGCCGGGTTCGCCACCGGCGCTCGGGGTCGGCCGCACCGGTGGTTGCAGCGCCGGGCGTTCCGCCGTGGGGAACAACGGGGTGCGTTTGGGGCCGGCGTCCTGGTAGCGGCGCGGCTCGCTGGCGCTGCGCGGCGGACGGTCATTGGCGATCAGCACGGCGATCCAGGGCAGCGGGATCGAGACCACGATGATCGCCAGCGAGATCAGTCCGTTGTGCCAGATCCCGTAGGCCCCGGCGGCGAGGATCAGGCACGGGATACGGAAGGCCATGATCGTCAGATATTTACGGACACGCTCGCGGTGCTGCTCGTCCTGGGGGAGTGCAGCGCGGGTGATGAGGACCGGGCGACCTTCGTCGTCGAAACTCAGCTCGGGGCCGTGTTTCATACCTCCACTGTTCCACATCTGCGGGCGCATGGGGCGGCCGGTGTCGGGCACAATGGTGCAATGCAGACCGAGACCATCGAGCGGCCGGATACCGACGAGCGCGTCGACGACGGGACCGACGACGACAGCCCCAAGTTCTTCCATTATGTGAAGAAGGAAAAGATCACCGAGAGTGCCGTCATGGGCACCCACGTCGTCGCGCTGTGCGGCGAGGTCTTCCCGGTGACGAAGTCGGCCAAGCCGGGTTCCCCGGTCTGCCCGGACTGCAAGCGGATCTACGAGCAGCTCAAGAAGTAGGACTCTTCTCGGCCTTCTCGGCCTTCCCGGCGACCCAGGCGCGTAACCGCCGCGCGTGGGTGTCCGGGGCGGGCCACTCCTCCTGGATCGCGGCGTTGAGTTCCGCGCCGATCATGACGGCGAAGCCGGCCAGGAACGCGAACAGCAGGAACGCGATCGGCGTCGCGAGCGCGCCGTAGGTATAGCCGGTCGCGGTGATCCAGCTCAGATAGAACCGCAGACTGAAGGTGGCGATCAGGAACACCGCCGTCGCGAGCACCGCACCGACCACCAGCCGATGGGTGGGCAACGGACTGGGCAGCGACACCCGGTACAGCACGGTCACCACCAGGATCAGCGCGATCACCAGCACCGGGTAGTACCCGTTCTGCAGGACATGCGACCAGCTGTCCGGGATGAACTCGGTGATCTTGCGCGGGCCCAACGCGATGAACGGCGCCGCCAGCACGGCGCTGACCAACATCACCACGTACAGCCCGAGGGCGAAGAACCGCTGCCGCACCGGGTGCCGCAAAGGTGTCTGGTCATGCGCCTCGACCACCGAGTCGACGAACGCCGACACCGCCGAAGATCCCGCCCACAGCGAGATCACGAAACCCAACGACACCACTTCACCGCGGGCGGACCGCACGATGTCGTAGATGGTCGGCGCGATGATCTCGTTGACGACATTCTGCGAGAAGAAGCGCTCGGAGGTTCCGATG